>JBDTLL010000004.1:0-28421 GCA_039934815.1 Daejeonella sp.
GTATGACCTTATTGGGACTTCTAGTTGCATTAATAATATTTTTAGGGTTCTGGAATTCGGCAGATCTTAACCAATTTCCATTCAACATGGTTAACCCGGAATATAAGTCTGTGCTTTCTCTAAGTGCTTTTATATTACTTTTTATCCCTCTTGCCGCTTTAATATTGTTTGCGATAAGAGTAATTTTCAATCGCAGACTAGTTACCAAGGTTACTTCATTTGCCATGTTGGTAATCTGGTTAACCGGTTTAGGTCTGGCAATTTATTTCGGAACTAAAATAGCCGGTCAATTTTCTGATGAAGCCACTTTTTCTCAGGTAACAGATTTAAAGCCTGATTCTGTCTATTATCTAAAACTAAACACGGAGAAATATTTTAGCAGCGAAGACAGCCTTAACTATAATATCGATCCCAAAAGATTTAAATACAAATCTATTATTATAGATGATAGGGACAATTTTGATGAACCGAGAAACTTAAAAATTAATTTTCTAATGAGTGATGTTGACAAACCCATTTTAACTCAGGAATATTCTGCCAAAGGACCAGATTTTAAAACCGCTTTAAAAACCGCTCAACAGATACAATATAGATTTTTACAAATAGATTCCGTTCTACAATTTGACAGCAACCCACAGCTAAGACAAAGGGAACTTTGGCGAGATCAGGAAGTTATATTAACTCTAAAACTGCCTAGAAATACAAAGTTGATTATTGATGGTGATTTAAACCGATTTGTAGAAGGCTATAATTTGTGGGATTGCCAGGATCGCGAATCTCCGGATAACAGATCCGAGTGGATGGTTACCGAATCTGGATTGAAATGTATAAATGATACACTCTACAGAAAGAATAGAGGAGAATTGAATGAATAGAATTACCAGGATAATATAAATTTCAACAAAGCCGGATCCACAGTCCGGCTTTTCTTTTAAAAGCAGAATTTTTTGACCGACAAAACCCCCGCTTTTACCGAGAAGTTTGTAGAGTTTACCAGTTTGTTATTTACCGGAATGGGGATATACAATACATTTGAAGTATAAATTAAACAATTAAAAATCAAACAATTAAACTCAATAAAAACCTAATATCATGGAAAAGAAACTTTATAGAAATGGGCAGGAAAAGAAAATCGCTGGCGTTTGTTCCGGACTTGCAGATTACTTTGAGGTAGATGTTACTATCGTCAGAGTTGCTTTTATTTTATCCGTATTTGCCGGATTTTGCGGAATACCTGCATATATACTTTTCTGGATTGTAATGCCCGTAAAATCCAGGGGTTATCAACCGGGCTATCAAGGTGGATCCCGTACGCATTACTCGCCGCAATCCTAAGGCAGAATTAAAATAGCGTGTAACCAAACGCTATAAATCGTCGTCATAAATGCATTGGGTTTTAAAGCGGAATAGAATAACCTAAAACAAACATCAAACATCTTAAAATAATCTGAATAGGGGTTAAAAACCCTTAACAGGATACTTACATCCTAAAATTTAAATGAAAGCTTAAAAAATATTGAAATGAAAGATTTACTTAAAAACAGCATTATGCTGCTTGTTGCCGCACTTTTGCTACTAACAAATTCAGCCTTACAGGCACAAACTAATAATCTACATAAAAAAATCAGCGGGTCTGTAGTAGATGGCGAGAATAAGCCATTAGATTTTGCCACTATCCTCTTATTAGTAGCAAAGGATTCTACGATTAAAAAAACTACGCTGGCGGATGAAAAAGGGAAATTTCAATTTGAAAATATCCCGGACGGAAGTTACCTGGTTGCTGCAAACATGATTGGTTATAAAAAAGTATTCAGCAAAATAATTACCGTTGATGCCAGCAACTCGGCCATTGAAATCCCACAATTAAAAACTTCTATGGATTCTAAAGAATTACAGGAAGTAAGCATTGTTGCTCAGAAACCATTTATAGAAAGAAAAATGGATAAGCTGATTGTAAACGTAGCTAGCAGCAGCATTTCAGCCGGCAGCACAGCAATGGAAGTTTTGGAAAAAGCGCCCGGAATAACTGTTGATAAAGACGATAACATTTCCATGAAAGGCAAACAAGGCGTATTAATTATGCTCGATGGAAAAGCTACTTATATGAGCTCTGCCGATGTAGCCAATATGCTTCGCAATATGCAAAGCAACGAGATTGAAACCATCGAGCTGATTACAAGTCCTTCTGCTAAATACGATGCTTCCGGAACTTCGGGTATCATCAACATCAAAACTAAAAAGAATAGAAGCTACGGATTAAACGGAACACTAACCGCCGGAACAGGTTACGGACGGACTTCTAAATACAATGGTGGAACTACGTTGAACTACAGAAAAAACAAGATCAACCTTTTTGGAAACTACAACTACTCTAATAACGGGCGTTTACAAAATCTGGATTTGTACCGTAACGTAACGTATAAAGACACGCTTACCCAATTTGCCCAGTTAAACAATATGGATAACCGCCGCAACAGCAATTCTTTTAAAACCGGCGCCGATTATTTCATCAATAAAAATAATACTGTTGGTGTTTTAGTGAACGGTTATTTTAACAACAATGTGGAGAATGCAAATAATTTTACCACTCTCCAAAACAATTATGATCAATCCGAGCAAATTTCAATTCTTGGACACAACAAGGAAAAGTATCAGAATATGTCATATAATTTAAACTATAAAGGCACTTTAGATACTTCGGGTAAAGAATTATCGGTTGATTTGGATTATTCAAGCTATCAGGGAAGTCAGAATGATTTACGCGAAAACTACTACACGACAATAAATTCTGCAGCAAGACCAACTAATTTTGTTCGCAACTATTCTCCGTCAGATATCAATGTAAAATCAATTAAAATAGATTATACACATCCGATAAACAAAACCACTAAAATGGAAGCCGGATTAAAGAGCAGTAAGGTAAAAACCGACAACAATCTTTTATTTGCCGAAAGAACCGATCCTTCCATGCCATGGGTAACCAACGGTTTGCATACCAATCATTTTTTATATAACGAAGATATTAATGCCGCCTATGTAAATTTAAGTACAGAATACAAAAAAATAGGAATTCAGTTAGGTTTACGTGCAGAGCAAACTCATTCAATTGGAAATTCAATCACGTTGAATGATGTTGTAGATCGCAATTATATTGAGTTTTTCCCAAGTTTATCCTTATCAAGAACATTAAATAAAGATCACCAATTGGGATTTTCTTACAGCCGCCGAATTGATCGTCCCGGATATGATGACTTAAATCCATTCTTGAATTTCCTTGATGAATACACCTATCAAAAAGGAAATCCATTTTTAGATCCTCAATTCACCACTTCTTTAGACCTTTCTCACACTTATAAAGGAAGTTTTACAACCTCTATTAATTACAGTCATACGGTTGATGTAATGACTTTTACAACAGAGCAGGAAGATTCTACCTTAGTAACTTATGCAACCAGAAAAAATCTGGACGAACAAAATGTTTATGGCCTGAATATTTATGCTCCTGTTCCTGTTCAGAAATGGTGGAACATCAATAATAACCTGCAGGTTTTCCATTTGGGATTCAAATCTAAATCTGATACCGGAGAAGATTTAAATGCAGGTCAGTTTGCATTTACTTACAACATGGATAACTCATTTACTATTGATAAAACGTTTACTGCGCAATTATCCACTCAGTATCAATCAGCTTTGCAATATGGTATTTTCAAAGTTGGATCGCAGGTTGTTTTCAATGCAGGTTTACGCAAAACATTAATGGACAAAAAATTGAGTTTAAGTTTAAACATGAACGACATATTTAACACACGTAAACAAAAAATTAGTACAACTTATCAAAATATGGACCTTCACTTTGTTGAACGAGGAGAAAGCCAGATAGGTAGATTAACGCTGAGTTATAAATTCGGAAAGAATGAAGTTAAAGCAGCCAGAAGACGATCTACAGGTTCTGAAGATGAAAATAACAGAATGAAAAATTAAAATAAATAACTGGCTCTTAGGAAAGCATCGGCGAAAGCCGGTGCTTTTTAATTTCCAACCCGATTCTGTTCGGTTTCAGATCCTGTACTTCTGCGTCTGGCAGACTTTATGGTTTTTTTACCAAAGCTATATGAGAAACTAAGCTGAGCTGTTCTGCTTTCAAGCTTGTTGAGCATGTTTAAATTCAAATTTTCGTAAAAGGAGTTATATCTGCTTTGTGAGATGTTAAAAATATCATTTAACCTCAATTTTAAACTTCCTTGTTTGTTAAACATACTTGCACTAAAACCAGCATTTACATTGTACGAAGCATCAAAATTATAAATTCCGTAAACAGTAGGATTTTCATATTCCGTTGAAACTTCTGCTTTTATATTTTTACTAAGCGTAAAATTTTGAAGCGTATTTAAAATAATATCGGGACTTGAATTAGTATAGGCACCAATAGTTGACTTTGTAGAATAGGAAACCATATTGGCCTGAAAATTCAATTCAATATTCCACCAATCTGTAATATCTAATGGTGCGTTTATTTCCAGACCGTAAGTTAATTGTTTATCCAAGTTTTGGGTCATGATGGTATTCACAAAAGTCTCATCATTCTGGTTATTAATATCCAAAAAGACATCATTCACAAAACTTACCCTAAGCGTGGTGCTGATATTGTCTTTATAAACATGCGTAGCTTCTGCATTTTGAGTATAAGCAGGTTTCAAATAGGGATTGCCGGATTTGAAACTATACTGATCTAAATACGCCAGAAACGGATTTAAAGCTTCGTAACCCGGGCGGCCAATTCTCCGGCCAAGGCTTAATAAAAGTTTATTGTTCTTATTAAGCGTTTGAGTATACTGCAGATTTGGAAACAGATCTGTGTAATTACGAACGTAATTTGCTCCGGAAGTTACAGATTGACCGTTCGTTTTGGTTTGTTCAGCCCTTAAACCTATCACCAAACTCGAATTTTTAAATTCTTTATTATACGAAAAGAAAGCCGCACGAATCTTTTCATCAATATTATAGGTATTGGTAAATCTGCTATCGGGATAAAAAACCGTGTTTACCAAGGGTCCAAAATTGAGGTAATTTTCACCCAGAACATTACTGGCCTGAATACCTAAATCAAGCGATGATGTTTTATTGAAAGGAAAAGTATAATCTACTTTTACAGACTTGATATTGTAATTTGAAGGAGAATTATTCAATAAATCAAGTTCATCCCGATAGGTATTTCCAGAAGCAGTTTGAAATGTATTCGTTAACATTTCAATGGATTTTCTTTTATATCTCAGGTAATCAAAATCGATAGATACATTTCCAATTTTTTCACCAAGAGAACCTTTATAGTTCAGATTATAATTATTATTAACTAGTAAGCGGTTTTGACCGGAAGCCGCAAATATTGTTGAATCAACTTTACCCTGATTGTAAATATCAGTCTGATTATTTTTATCAATACCAATATCATTTCTGGACCCGCTATACAATAGGCCAATTATTTGCGAAGGTGCCACATTAAAATCTACGCCTGCTCTATAGTTATTTGAAACACGTTGCTGCTTGCTAAAATAATTTACATCAATGGCTGTTTGATTTAAATTCTGCATCAGCCTGTTAGAGGTAATATATTTTGACTGATCAATATCAGCATGCGTATAATTACCAAAAACGTTCAGAATTTTATTCCGGTGATTGATGGTCAACCCACCGTTATATTTAAAATTAGGATCATAATTATCTCCTAAGCTGCCAATACCCGCCATTGCAGAAACGACTCCATTAGTACCGTAATTCTTATTTTTTTTGATTTTAATATTGATGATAGAGGCGATACCGGAAGCAGAATATTTTGCAGAAGGACTGCTTATTAAATCTATCGATTCAATATTGCTGCTTTGCATACTTTTCAGCATGTCTATCAGGTTTGCAGTTTCCATAAACGTTTCTTTTCCGTTTACCATGACTAAAACCCCGGCTTTTCCGTTTAATTTTATCTGATCATTGTTGTCTATCTGCACGCCAGGTGCCCGATTTAAGATATCAAAAGCAGTGCTGCCAGAAGAAAGAATGCTATTTGCAACATTTAACGAAACTTTTCCGGCAGTAACTTCCAGAAAACGATTTTTTCCCTCAATATCGACTTCGTTTAATAATTTATTGTAAAGCTTTAACTCGATGCTGCCGATATTCTTGATCTTATCCATGCTTTGTAAAAGATAAGGACCGGAAATATTTTTCACATAACCAACAGAGCTCACGGATATTAAATAGGAACCTGTTTGTAAGTTATTAAATGTAAAATTCCCCTGATCATTACTGATTTCAACTTTTATAATAGCCGAATCTAATGGATTCAACAGGATAACGGTTGCCGCTTCTACTCTTACCTTTTCCGCATCAGTTACTTTACCGGTAAGCCCGGCAGTATTTACAATCTGAGCAGACACAGTGCTCCCTAAAAACAAGAATATGCCCAGAAAAATAAATCGGAAATAGGTTGAGGAATGTTTAATCAAGCAATATTAAGTTAGTTGGGATTGCAATATAGCTACATGAATGTTACATAGAAAATTAATTTATCATTTATTTTATTGCCTAATTAAACACTCGTGATAAATATCACAACAAAATTAATGACCAACCATAAATACAGCATTGCTGAATAAAAGTTTCCCATTTTCCCAGAAACTGCGAAATAAAGGATCGTCCGCCAGATATACAACACTTCCTTTGCCCATATTCTGAACACCAAAAATTAAACCGTCAACCAGTTTAGTTTTAGTTTTAGAACCTACAAATCCGGTTACATAATTGTTCTTTTTAAAGAAACCTACGTTCCAGCCGTCTTCCAGATAATTGTAAACCTGATCATCCAGTTTCAATGTATAATAATAATCCGGGAAACCGAACGCCAGCGGATGCGTATTATCTAAATTAACTTTATAAATAGCGCCCGGAATACTGGTCTTTAAATCATCTCGCTCGCGGTTTGCGTAAGTTTTTAAATCCTCGTACGGGTCCTTATTTTTATTTTTTTCCTTATCATCCTTCTTTTCAACTTCCTTTAATTTTATGTTAAATCCTTTTTTTCCTGCCAATTGCGATACAGAATTTTCCATGGCAATTAATTTGCCGCCATTAGTAATCCATGCTTTTAATTTGTCATTTCCAAAATCTTCATAATCACCGTTCGGGAAAATCATCACATCAAAATCGCTTAAATTAAGCTTTTCTAAATCCTGATTTCGAAGTATGGTTGCTGGATATCCAATTTGTTGTTCGAAAAAATGCCATATTTCACCAAAAGCAAGCGACGAGGTACTTTCTCCACTAATTACCGCGACCTTAGGTTTTTTAATATATCTAATTTTATCAGAACCCAGATCGGCGCCTTTATCAACAAATGCGGAGCTCAGGGTTTGAATTGAAACCTCAGATTTTTTGGCAATTGCTTCTATAGTAGAATAAAAATCCGTACCCAAATTTTCATTACTGGTGCGGGCTATAATTAAAGATCCGGCATTAAATTTTTTACCAGCCGCCTCAAATGGAATTTCCGAATAACGAACTTTGATATTCTTTTTCAAAAGTTCAGCAAGAAATTTAACGTCAGCAACTGAATTCCAGTTGGCAATAAATGCAACCGGGTTTTTATCTGATCCATTTGTAATTGTCGGTAATTCAGGTTTTGAGTTTAAAGGCTTAATCGATTTTTTTGAAGCATAGGTTTTAAGACCATACGCAAACGGTAAAGCCCAGGCAGTAATATCATACGTAGCAGAATCCGAAACAAATGTTTTGGGTTCGAATAATACCTTTAACATAACAGATTTTGGCTGATAGGCATTGATCACCATATCAGATCTTTCAATATTAAAGTCTTCAGTTTTACCGGTAAAATAGTCGAAACCTGCGCCTTTTGCATCGGCACCATATCCAAACTCAATTCCGTTTCTTTCTAACAAAGTAGCCAGTTTTTTTAGCTTCTCCGGATTTTCTCCTTTAACAACATAGCTCTTATATTCTCCCGAAGGATTGTTTTTGCTGTTCGCGAAATATTTTTGAAATTCATTTAAAGCTTTTTCCGCATTCGCGGATGTAGCTTCCACTGTAGATAAGCCGGTTGTATAATGGTGCGCAATTCTATTTTTTAAAGTAAGCGTATCGCCTTCTTCATTTAAAATGGCAAGGCCGGCACGGCCAGAACCACCCTGCTCGTAGGTCATACCTATGGAGCCGTTGTAGGTTGGATATGTATCTCCGTACGATGGATACAAAAGGTCAAATCGCTCACGTGTGAAATACATCCAGCCATTTTGGTCAAAATATTTTGCATTATTTTTCCCGATGATAGTTTGAAACTCACGCTGCCATTTACTTATATCCTGATGATACGGTTCTGCTGCAGGAGCAAAATAATAGGGTTCATTTATACCCTGTTCGTGGAAATCTACGTGAACTTCGGGCAACCATTTATTATACAACGCAACTCTTTGCTGAGTTTCTATTTGCGTTTGCCAGGCCCAATCGCGGTTCAGGTCAAAATAATAATGATTAGCTCTTCCGCCCGGCCATGGTTCCATATGTTCGCGTGCAGACGGCGTTGCGTCCGGAACTACATTTCGTACTGCATTGTAAAAATTAACATAGCGCTCTCGTCCATCCGGGTTAATACATGGATCTATAATTACCAGGGTGTTTTTTAACCAGGGTTGAGTTCTGGTGTTTGTTACA
This sequence comes from Daejeonella sp., assembly GCA_039934815.1. Lineage (GTDB taxonomy): Bacteria > Bacteroidota > Bacteroidia > Sphingobacteriales > Sphingobacteriaceae > Daejeonella. Next base: position 8,716 of record JBDTLL010000004.1, read on the forward strand.
TCTGCCAGATCAAATAATGTTTGCATGGAAGCTTCTGTAGAAACAGATTCATTGCCATGAACATTATAACTAAGCCAAACAATTGCCGGAGGATTGGAAATTGGAGCTGAACTCTCAATTCCTGTTAATGACATATTATACTTTCTAATGTCATCCAGACGATTTATATTTTCGGTTGAACCGATAAAAACCACCAGCAAAGGACGACCTTCATTGGTTTTACCATATTGCTGGAGCTTAACAATTTTAGACGTGGAGGCGATGTATTTAAAATAATCTACCACTTTATAATGCGGCGTAAATTGCTCGCCTAAGTTGTACCCTAAAAATTCTGCAGGACTTTGTAATTTTTGTGCTTCAACACTAAAAATAGCGGATGATAAAATGAATAAAAGCAGTAGAAATCTTTTCATGGAACTAATCTACAAAAACTCTGTTCAAAATTAACCTCAACAGATTATCTTCTTTCTAAAAACGTTCTCCTAAGAATAAAATCTTGCCTATTATTGTATTAATGAATACGGATGAACTCTACAAAATCTATCTGAAAAACCGCGAGGTTTGTACAGATACCCGTCAAATAAAACCAGGTTGCATTTATTTTGCCTTAAAGGGCGATAATTTTGATGGCAATGCTTTTGCCGAAAATGCACTGGAACAAGGAGCTTCCTTTGCAGTAATTGACGATGAAAAATACGCAAAAGACGAGCGTTTTATTTTGGTTTATGATGTATTGATCGCTTTACAAAATCTGGCAAAATATCATCGCGAACAACTCAAAATTCCGGTTGTTGGCATTACAGGTTCAAATGGTAAAACAACCACAAAAGAACTTTTATACTCTGTTCTTTCTCAACATTGCAGAACGCACGCTACTAAAGGAAATCTGAACAATCATATTGGTGTTCCGCTTACTATTCTGGCAATCCCGGAAAATACAGACATCGCTATTATTGAAATGGGCGCCAATCACCAAAAGGAAATTGAATTTCTGTGTTCCATTTCGCAGCCTTCGCACGGACTTATAACCAATATTGGCAAAGCTCATTTAGAAGGCTTTGGCGGCATTGAAGGCGTAAAAAAAGGCAAAGGTGAACTCTATGATTATTTGAAAAAAACCGACGGAACGGTTTTCGTAAACAGCGAAAATTATCTGCTGGTTGATTTATTACGCGATAAGCATGTTCACAAAATTGTGTTTTATGGCAAATCAGCAGATAATTTCATATCCGGAAATTTAATCATGGAATCACCTTATCTGGAAGTTGGATGGCATCGCGAAGCCATGGAATTTGATGATAAAACGCATACATGTAAATCCAACCTTAGCGGGATTTACAATCTCGAGAATATCCTTTCGGCAATTTGCATAGGTACTTTTTTTAAGCTGGATCCGGAACAGGTAAACCGCGGAATTGAAGTTTATCAGCCACAAAACTTCAGATCGCAGGTTAAAAAAACAGATAGCAATACACTAATTTGCGACTATTATAATGCAAACCCAAGCAGCATGCAGGTTGCTATTGATAATCTCAAATCGCTAAAAGCGGACCACAAGGTTTTAATATTGGCAGATATGTTTGAGATGGGAAAAGATGCCGAAAAGGAACATCATTTAATTGCAGAAAAAGCACTACACATGGAAGCCGATCTTTGCATATTTATTGGCGAAGAGTTTTATAAATTCAAAGATGAATCTGCTCAGTTTTACAAAACAACCAAAGAAGCTTTCGATGCGTTAAAAGAAAATCCAATAAAAAATTCAACAATTCTGATTAAAGGTTCCCGTGGTATGAAACTGGAATCGTTGGTAGAATTATTATAAAAAATGCTCCTCCGAAAGATTTCAGAGGAGCATTTTTCTTTGAATTTATTACAGACTGTAAGTCAGTTTTCCAAATACAAAGCGTCCGTTAAAACCAAATTGGGTTACGCCGCGACTATACAAAAAACGACCATTTGAAGTATTATCACGTCCACCCGTATAACTGGAAGCAGAATCGCCGCTTAAATTATTCTCAAAATTTCTCGGGTCAATGTATGCCTTATCAGGATAAACATCAAATAGATTATTTACGCCAAGGGCAAAGTTCATATCCTTTCTAAATTTATAATTCAGCGTTAAATCTGTAACCCATTTTGCAGAATAAGTTTGATCCAATTGCAAAGGTAAATTGGCAACAGACGGATCAGGTGCGTTTAAATAAGTTACTTCACCAAACCGAACAGTTCTGGCAAGCAGACCAAACTTACCTCCGCCGGTGGTGTAGTTTGCGCTAAGAGCTATTTTGTTTTTAGGCACAGAACTTTCAAAACGGGAACGCTCCAACCTGTCAAATAATTTGGCTTTTAATGCCGGATCGTTTTCAATTTTGGCAGAACCTACTACACTTTCAACCTTCGTTTCATTAAAGTTAGCAGCGGCTGTAAACGATATTCTGCTGCCTGATGACCCTAAATCAAATCGATTGTTCAGCACAATATCTAAGCCTTTTGTTTTTGTGGAAATTGCATTCGTGAAAAATTGAACGCTATTTATAACTCCGTTCGGATCGACTGTATTTAGTATCTGATTTACCGTTCCGCTGGGATTTTGATTTCCGCTTGCATCACGTTCCCTTGTGTACTGACTCGAAAACACAATCCGGTCGTCAATATTTAACTGATAAGCATCCACGGTAAGTGTAAACTGTCCGCCAATTTTTCCGGCCAAACCAACACTGTACGAATCTGAGATTTCTGGTTTTAATGACCCAACTCCAAACTGATTCACAACAGAATTATCATTATTAACTGTTAATACTTGTGTTGGTGTTCCCTGCACAAACTGAGTACTTTCATTATTAAAAAATCTCTGGTGTAAAGATGGCGCTCTAAAGCCCGTTGCGATAGCTCCGCGGATAGCGAAATCTCCAATAACTTTTAAACGACCTGTAAATTTGTAGGAAAAGTTATTTCCAAAGTCACTATAATCTTCATACCGTCCGGCAGCACTCAATAATAAACGCTTGCCAAATTCGCCTTCCAGATCCAGATAAACCCCAGTATTATTTCGGGATTTATCCAAAGCATTTGCCGGCGTAAAGCCTGGAAAAACCTGTGCGCCGGCAGCAGTAAATGATGTTCCGATTCTTCTTCCGGGAATACCGGCTGAAGGTTGCCCGAATGAATACGACAGCTCTTCACCAGCCTTTATCTGATAATTATCAATCCTGTGCTCAGCACCAAAGGCCACGTTTAAGGTTTGGTTTTCTCCGCCAAGTGAAAATTTCCTGGTCAAATCGAAATTACTTGTATTCTGACCAAACTTTAACTCGCCCGCTTTAAAATTATTCGGACTTGTGCCCAAAGGCAATGAAGCATTCAACGTATGAATTATATCAAATCGAATAGAGTTTTGGCCGATAGAATTGCTTATGTCAAAATCCCATTTGCCCAGCATTCCTTTAACTCCGGCGGTTAAACTCACATCATCAATATCTGTAGTAATTAAGGGTAAAAATCCGTTTGGATACAATGTTAAATCCATTTGCGAAGCTTGCGAAGGCAATCTGTAAAATCCGGCAGCTTCACCCAATTTATTGGTATATCCATGATTAAAATAAATTGTGCTTTTATCACCTAATTTATGTTCTCCGTTTATAAAGTATCCCAGATTATGAGATTCTGAATTACCAACACGCATATTATTACGGTCTAAGCCTGCAGCCCTAGCCCGGGCATCATCTGCAGCTTTTAACGATGCAAAACGGCTTTCAAATTCAGCCTCAGTTTCTGTTGCGCCTTTAGATGGTGATGACGAATACAATAATGGCCGCGTGTCCAATCCTCCCCGGTTTGTGGGTCCGCGAAACAAATATTGAGCGCCAATATTTATAAAACCTTTCCCTTCCAGATCAAAACCTTTACTTATGTCGGCCTGAAATGTTTTTCCATCTCTAAAATCTCTTCCAATAGCTTCTGAATATGACTGACCATAAGTTGTTGAAACTGCTAAAGGTGTATTTTTTTTAAGAATGATATTAATAACTCCAGCAATTGCATCAGAACCGTATTGGGCAGCGGCGCCATCACGTAAAACTTCTATCCGGTCTATAGCAGCCATTGGAATCGAGTTCATATCTGTTCCAACTGTACCGCGGCCAAAAGTTCCGTTAATGTTTACCAGCGCAGTGGTATGCCTGCGTTTTCCGTTCACTAATACCAGAACCTGATCCGGGCCTAAACCTCTTAAAGAAGCAGGATCAATATGATCTGTTCCATCCGCCACAGTTTGCCTGTTAGAACTGAAAGATGGAGCCACATAATTTAGCATTTGCGTAACGTCGGTTTGAGCGAAATTTTTAATATCACGTGCAGAAATTACGTCAACCGGAACAGCTGTTTCAATATTGGTTCTGGGAGCTGTAGAACGCGAGCCAATAATTACCACTTCTTCCAGAGAAGATTCGGCGGACACCATCGTAAAGTTTCTGATGCTGCTTTCGCTACTTATGCTAACTGTTTCATTAATGGTTTCATATCCTATAAAAGAAATCCGCAGTTGGTAAGAGCCCGGTTGCGGAAATTTGATGGCATATTCGCCATCCGCATTTGATGAAGTTCCCAACTGGTAACCTACAACCTGCACCGTAACGCCCGGCAAAGAAGTTCCGGAGTTGTCAATAATTTTTCCTTTTAAATTTTGGGCATATAGAAACGAACCCGAAAATAAGAGCGCTATTAAAAGCACGGCTTTTGTGTATAATATTTTCATAGTTAAGGAATTAGTTTAATTCCAATTTAATAATATTATATCAAAAAATACTATGCTAATTTTTTAAAAATCAGGCAGATAGATAGATTTGATCAATTTCTGCGAAGAAGTCTTTTGCGGTATTGTTGAAGAATAATTAATGCAATACCGCAAATAATTGAAAAGATATATGCAGGATGTGAGCTATCTACAACAAAAAGACTGATACCACAAAATATGGCTAAAAAAATTGCTGTGTAAGTATAGCTACGACTTAATAAAAATTGCTGAAACGCACTCATGTTAATCTGCTTTTTCTATCCGGAGACCAACATCGGTAATTTCCCGTAAGGGGTTATTGCGCATATTTTGTTCGATCTCAAAATAATAATCTCCCTTTTGTGGGAAGTAAAAACCTTCCTTAAAAGGCAATTGATAACTGTACATATTCCCCGATCCTTTTCCAAGCCATTCTCCATCCGGTAACGCAAGTTTAAACTCTTTCCTTTCGGTGATAACCTGATTATCCGGACCTTTCATTTTTACCAGCAAAAAGATATTTGAATAGGGATATTCCGCCGTATGGCGAAGATTTACATAAATATTATAAGCTAATTTCTGGTCCGGAATACTGGCCTTAACCTTTATTTTGTTCACGTAAGACCAGGATCTGTTTGTGATCTGTGAGTTTGTGTCAATAATCGAATTGCTATCCTGGCAGGAAATAAACAATAACGAAATCAGAAGAAAGTAGATCGAAAACTTAGCCGCTGCCTGCATTTACTCTGTTGGTTTTGGTCTGTTATTATTATTATTCCGGTTATTCTTTCTGCGGTTATTATTCCGGTTTTGCCCACCTTCATTTGGCTTTGTTGCCCCTGCAGATGCATCAGCCGAATCCGGCTTTCTGTCTTCAACAGGCTTCTGATTTGGGTTTGGCTTTCTTGGAGCCTGAGGCCGGTTTTGATTTGGATTTGGTTGTACCGCGGCGTTTGGATTACGCGGTTTATTTCGGTTATTTTTCTTGCGTTTAGTTGATTTATCATCCAAACGGGTCAAACTATCCTGCCCAACAACATTCTCGTAATCTAATACTTTTGCCACAACCGGTTTATCAATTTCCAGTTCTTCCTCTTTTAAATCATCGGGCTTTACGCCGTCTTTATTTAATTGCTGAATTTCTTTTACACGGTCAATTTCCAGCGGAATCCAGGTATCATCATTGGGATAACTGAACCACATTATTTTTTTGAAAATATCTGTTTTCTGAAGTCTTGCCACACCTTTTCCGGTTTCTAAACGCTCCACTTTGTCCGGAATATCCCGTAAGGCATCCATATAAGTATCCAGTTCATAATTTAAACAGCACTTTAATTTACCACATTGTCCGGCAAGTTTTAAGGTGTTTAAAGAGAGATTTTGATAGCGTGCCGCTGAAGTAGAAACAGTTTTAAAATCTGTTAACCAGGTTGAGCAGCAAAGCTCGCGACCGCAGGAACCAATACCGCCTAAACGACTCGCTTCCTGGCGCATTCCAATCTGGCGCATTTCAATGCGGATACGGAAAGTTTCGGCCATCTTTTTAATCAGTTCCCTGAAATCTACACGACCTTCCGCCGTGTAATAAAAAGTTGCTTTGGTCCGATCACCCTGGTAATCTACATCACTTAATTTCATGGCCAAACCGAGTTCTTTGGCTAAAACCCGCGATTTATGCATAGTCTCAAACTCAGCTTCTTTTGCCAGTTTCCATTTATCAACATCTGCCGGAGTAGCTTTACGATAAATTTTTTTCACCACATCATCTGTGCGTACATGCCGTTTTTTCAATTGCATGCGAACCAGTTCTCCCGTTAAAGAAACATGGCCAATATCATAACCGCCGGTTGTGGTTTCTACAGCAACCAACTCCCCCGCTTCGAGGTATAAATTATCGTTATTTAAAAAAAACTCTTTTCTGGCCCCTTTAAATTTTATCTCGATAATATTAAAGGCTTTATAATTAGCTGGCATGTCCATGTGGGCAAGCCAATCGTAAACATCTAATTTACTGCAGCCGTTTGTAAGGCACGAGCCATTACTTTTACAGCCGGCAGGCGCACAACCGCCTGAAGAACAACTACCACAACCCATATCTTATTCTATATATATTGAGTCCCCGAAGGGAGCGTATTAAACTTTAAAATTTTAACTAACTGCAAAGATACATCTAAAAATAAAATTTTCGGATTGGCGTTCCGCTCTATATGATAATGCGCTTTTTCTAATTCCGCACTAATCGCTTCCGCCTTTTGCAGGTCCATAAACTTACTGAAATTTGTGATGAAATCAAGTTCGGCCTGTGGCAGATGCACCAATTCTACAGTTCCCGATAAAATCATTACGCTTTCGCGGATGAGATTCATGCCAAATTTTAAGAAATTTTTCTGGTTTTCGCGACCCATTTTCGCCGCTTTATCTACAAATTCTAAAATGGAACCCCCTTTATCCGAAAACGTCATCCGCATCCAGTCAGAAAATAAAGCGAAATTGTCATTTGGTTCCTCCTGCAAAAACTCTTTCGCCGATTGATAATTTCCTTCGCTTAAATAAGCAATCTGCGCCGCTCTGTTTTCTGAAAGACCTTGCTTATACATTAAATGGTTTGCAATATCTTCATCCCGCAGCCGCGGAATTTTAACCAGTTGAGTTCTGGAAATAATGGTTTGTAAAATCTGATCCTGATTTTGGGCAACCAGCAGAAAAAGTGTTTTATGCGAAGGTTCTTCAATAATTTTTAAAAGCGAATTTCCCTCTTTCTCCAAATGTTCCGGCAACCACATAATTAAAACCTTGTATTCTGCTTCAAAAGGTTTTAAACTAAGTTTATGTATGATCTGATGACATTCGGCAATGTTAATATTCGCTTGTTTATTTTCAGCATCCAGCTGATTTCGCCATTCATTTAAGTTTAAATACGGATTGGATAAAAACGCTTCACGCCATTCGGGAAGAAATTTTAAAGCTGTATCCTCTTTACTTTTTGCGAAAAACGGATAGGAAAAATGCAGGTCGGGATGGATCAGTTTGCTGTATTTCCGGCATGATGAACACTCGCCGCAACTATCATTTTCCTGTCTGTTCTGGCAGGAAATAAATTGGGCATACGCCAATGCAAGCGCTAAACTTCCGGAACCTTCGGGACCAAGAAAAAGCTGCGCATGACTCACCCTGTTTTCTAAAACAGTTTGAATTAAATGCTTCTTAACTTCCTGCTGACCTATAATTTCGCTGAACTGCATTCGGCAAAATAAAGAAAAAGTATTGAGTAGATTGATTTTAAAAATTTCCACTCATCCACAATGCTATCTTTGCTGATTCTTTAAATCTTCTAAATAACGTAAACCTATGGCTCGTATAATGGCTTTTGATTATGGAAACAAACGAACCGGAATTGCGGTAACTGATCCATTGCAGTTAATTGCAACAGGCTTAGGAACCGAACATCCCAAAGATATTGTAGATTATTTGAAGAAATATCTGGCAACAGAACAAGTAGAGCTTTTTGTGGTTGGCGAACCCAAACAAATGGACGGGACGCCTTCACAATCTGCGCCGCAGGTAAAAGGTTTTGTGACAATTCTGAAGAAAAACTTTCCAGAAATTCCGGTTGAATTAATGGATGAACGGTTTACCTCAAAAATGGCATCGGCAACCATTGCGCAAAGCGGATTTAAAAAATCTGATCGTCAGAATAAAGAACGTATTGACACTATTTCGGCGACTATAATTCTGCAATCTTACCTGGAGAAAAAGAACTTTCTCCTATAATTTCTAAATGAACACAATGATTACTAAAGCACAGGAAATACTCAAAAAGCATTTCGGTTATGATCATTTCCGGCCGCAGCAAGCCGAAATAATTGAGCGTGTTTTAGATAAAAAAGATGCGTTGGTGTTGATGCCTACCGGCGGAGGAAAATCTATTTGCTTCCAGATTCCGGCACTTTTGATGGATGGAACCTGCATTGTAGTTTCGCCGCTGATTTCATTAATGAAAGATCAGGTTGATGCATTAAAAACCAATGGAATTTCTGCTGAATTTTTAAACAGCACCCAAACTTTCCCCGAGCAGCAGCAGATTCTCGAAGATTGTTATTTAGGTAAGATCAAATTGCTGTATGTGTCTCCGGAAAAATTATTGTCGGATCTGGACCAGATCATCCGGATGGCAAAACCAGCTTTGTTTGCAATAGACGAAGCGCATTGTATATCTTCCTGGGGACATGATTTCAGACCGGAATACACGCAAATGGGATTTTTACGTGAGAAATTTACCGACATTCCTTTTATTGCTTTAACTGCTACGGCCGATAAATTAACACGCCGCGATATCAGCAGACAATTGAAGCTGAAAGAACCACGACTATTCATCTCATCATTCGACCGGAAAAATCTAAGTCTGGATGTTCGCATCGGCGTAAAGCCAAAACAAAAAACAGACGAAATAATTGATTTTATCCGGACACGAAAAAACCAAAGCGGAATTATTTATTGTCTGAGCCGAAATAAATGCGAAGAACTGGCGGAAAATTTAAAATCGGCGGGAATAAAAGCCAATTATTATCATGCAGGAATGGATGCCGATAAGCGTGCAAAAGTTCAGGAAGATTTTATTAATGATGATCTGCAGATCGTTTGTGCCACGATTGCTTTTGGAATGGGCATCGACAAATCAAATGTTCGTTGGGTAATTCATTTTAACATGCCCAAGAACATGGAAGGTTATTACCAGGAAATTGGTCGTGCCGGCCGTGATGGTTTGCCTTCTGAAACTATTTTATATTACAGCTACGCGGATATTATTTTATTAAACAAGTTTGCCAGTCAGGGTAAGCAGTCTGAAATTAACCTGGAAAAATTAAAGCGAATTCAGCATTACGCTGAGGCCGACAGTTGCCGCAGGAAAATATTACTGAATTATTTTTCGGAAACGCTGCCGGAAAACTGTGGGAACTGCGATGTCTGTAAAAATCCACGCCAGCATTTTGATGCAACCATTTTAGTTCAGAAAGCACTTTCTGCAGTATTTAGAATGAAAGAAAAAGAAGGCGCACAAATGGTTATTGATGTTTTGCGTGGTTCTATGCGTGCAGAAATTGTTTACGCCAAATACGATCAATTGAAAACACATGGCGCCGGTTCTGACATTGGCGCCGCCGACTGGCAACGTTATTTAATGCAAATGCTCAATCTGGGAGTTTTAGAAATTGCGTACGATGAGAATTTTGCGCTTAAAATTACGCCCGCCGGAAAAGAAATTTTATTCGAACAAAAGAAAATAGAATTAACTGTTTTACAAATTCTGGATCGCAAAGAAATTGTTTCCAGAGAAAAGAAAGGCAGAACCAGTATTTCTGCCAACGAGGAATTATTTGATGTATTGAGAAGGCTTCGGCAGGATTTTGCATTGAAAGAAAAAGTACCGGCTTACATCATTTTTAGCGATGCTACTTTGCAAGCGATGGTTTCTGCAAAACCACGCAATCATTATGATATGCTGGATCTTCCCGGAATTGGAGAACATAAATTTGCCCGCTACGGACAAGCTTTTTTAAATGCGATTGTTGAATTTTTAGGAAATCACTCCGGAAAAAAAGAAAAAGGAGATACATATAAACAAACTTTAAATCTTTATCAGGAAGGGTTAAATCCCGAGGAAATTTCCAAGCAGCGGAAAATGAGTTTGCAAACGGTTTATTCTCATTTAGCTTATTTGTTTTTGCGTGGCAACATTAACGATCTGGACGAATTTGTAAGCTGGCAGGAAGTTGAAAATGTGAAAAAAGCGATGGCTTTTCTTCGTCAGAAAAGCAAAGCAATGAAGCCAATTTTCGATCATTTAAATGAAAGTATATCTTACCTCAAAATAAGGCTTGCTCTGGCAGTTATAGAAAAACAGGAAACCGATCAAAAGCTGTAATTGACCATTTCAGCCTAAAAATCCTAAAAAGTAAAAATCATTATCTTTGCGGCCATGGAGTTACTAAGCGATGAACTTACAAACTACCTGGAACAACATTGTGAACCTGAGAACGACCTGCTCAAACACATAAACCGGGAAACACACTTAAAGGTATTGATGCCACGCATGCTTTCCGGTCATTATCAGGGACGGGTTTTGAGTATGCTCAGCAAAATGATGCAGCCGCAAAATATTCTCGAGATTGGAACTTATACCGGTTACGCCACTTTATGCCTAGCAGAAGGTTTACCTGCTAATGGCGTTATTGATACCATTGACATTAATTCCGAACTGGAAGATATGGTCCGCTCGAATTTTGAGAAATCAGATTACGCTGCGCAGATCAATTATCATATTGGGAATGCAATAGATATCATCCCAACCTTAACTCAGGCATACGATCTGGTTTTTATTGATGCCGATAAAAAAAATAACGGAACTTATTATGAAATGATTTTCAATCAGGTAAGACCCGGCGGATTGATTATCGTTGACAATGTTTTGTGGAGCGGAAAAGTGCTGAACCAATCAGAAAAAGACAAAGACACATCAGAAATCAGCAAATTTAATGAGATGGTTAACAATGATTCGCGTATTGAGAAGTTAATACTTCCGGTGCGAGATGGTTTGCTCCTGATCAGAAAAAAATAATTTATGAGAAAATATCTATCAATTATATTGATCCTGCTGAGTTCTGCGGCATTTGCCCAGGATAGCGGAACCAGATATATTGAAAACTATAAAGATTTGGCCATAGAGCAAATGAATTCATCCGGCACACCGGCAAGTGTAATTTTAGCGGTTGCCATGCACGAATCCGGAAACGGAACCAGCAAAATTGCCCGTTATATGAATAATCATTTTGGGATGAAAGGAAAGAATTCCAATACCAAAATCCGATCTTCTTATAAAGATTACGATTCGCCGGAAATGTCTTATCAGGATTTCATCAGAATGTTAAGCAGCCGCAAACAATTCAGCTCATTATACGATAAATATTCTAATTACGATTATAGAAACTGGGTTTTAGGAATAAGTCGCGGAGGCTATGCAGCAAGCAAAACCTGGGCAAGTCAGGTTTTAGGAACTATTAAGAAATATAAACTTTACCAATTTGATAACCGTCCGCCGGATTATGAAGAACCTGCAGGTTACAGTAAACCAATCGGACCAAAAAAAGTCTATTCTTCGGCAACAGCCAAAATATACAAAGTAAAGAAAGGGGATACGCTAAACGCAATTGCCGAAAAATTTGGCAAATCTGTAAAAGCCATTAAAAGCAAAAACAGATTGCGAAGCAACACCTTACAAATTGGCCAAAAACTAAAGATCTGATACGTTAAATGAATAGAATTTTTATATCCCTGATTGCCATAAGCGCAATATTTACTTCCTGCAGTTCCAAGAAACCGCTGATAAAATCACCCTCCAAAAATCCAAAAGTATTATCAGAAAACGTGCTCATTAACCGTTATTCTGGCAATGAATATATTTCGCGTTATAAAGCTATCGCGATAAGCGAAATGAATAAATCCGGAATTCCGGCCAGTATAACCTTGGCGCAGGGCTTACTGGAATCGGGCAACGGAAACAGCAGTCTGGCCCGCGAAGCCAACAATCATTTTGGCATTAAATGCAATTCTGAATGGCGTGGAAAAACCATTTTGAGGGATGACGATAGAGTGGATGATTGTTTTAGGGTTTACAATAATGCCGAAGAATCTTTCCGCGACCATACCGAATTTTTAAAACGCAAGCGCTACGCATTTTTATTTGAGTTGAATAAAGATGATTACAAAGGCTGGGCGTATGGTTTAAAACAAGCGGGTTACGCAACCAATCCAAAATATCCGGAATTGCTGATCAGTTTAATTGAGCGATACGATCTGCAGCAGTTTGACCGCGGAGAAAATCAGTTTGAAAAAATTAAGCGTGAGGATAAAGTTCTGGCAGAAATAACCGAAAATATTCCGCAGGAAAAAAGGGAAACTTCTAAACCTGCCGTCGCCATGACTATTTATGAGGTTAAAAAAGGTGATACACTTTATTCTATCAGTCGCCGTTTTTCTCTAACGGTTGATGAAGTGAAAATTCTGAATAATTTGCAAAGCGAAAACTTACATCTGGGCCAGTTATTGCTCGTTTCAAAATAAGTAACAGGTTTAATTCAATTTGTTAATAATTGTTAAACCGTAGCCGATAATAAGTTTTTCGTTTAGATTTAGAAATTGAAAAAAACACTATTTCTTCTTTTCTCTCTCTTTCTGTTTGCCGGAAAGTTGTTTGCGCAGGAAAAAACTGTGCAGGGAATTGTATTTGATCGCGATAGCAAGCAAAGATTAACACGCGTTTACATTTACAATACAACTACAGGTAAAGGTTTTTACAATAACAGCAAAGGAGAATTTACCACTACAGCCCGTTCCGGCGATTTGTTGGTTGCCGCCTTGCAGAGTTATAATGTGGATACCATCCGCGTAGGCGAACAAAACACGATTTTATTCTATTTAAAAAATAACAGCATTTTACTGAGAGAAGTAAAAATTACAGATTCACTTAAATCGCCAAAAGGCCAGCTTGCCGACACGAAGAAAGAATATAAAGACGCTTACACAAAAGGAACTGTAAAAGATGTGTTTACGCAAGGCGGATCTTCCGGAAACGGCGGCGCCGGTTTAAGTATCAATGCGCTTTATAATTTGCTAAGTCGCGAGGGAAGAAATGCACGTCAATTGCAACGAATTATTGAACGGGATTATCATGAAGCGATGATTGATTATCGGTATAACGACAATCTGGTAAACAGCGTAACCGGATTGCAAGGCGAAAAATTGCAGGATTTTGTGCAGCAGTACCGACCGAGTTATAATTTTGTAATTGAAGCAAACGATTATGAGTTGATCAAGTTTATTCGCGAGAGTTATGAAATGTATCAGCAAAACCCTTCGGCTTTCCGACTTCCGCCTTTAAATCCGCCCAAACAATGAAATATTGGGTAATTCATGTTCCTGCGTTACCTGCAACGGGAATGACTATTTTCCCTTTTATTTTAGTGAAAGAAGCGCATGTTAAAAAAGATAAGGTAATTATCAATCATGAGAAAATTCATTTGCGACAGCAACTCGAATTGCTGATAATTCCGTTTTACCTGCTTTACCTTTTCTTTTATCTGGTCAATATTTTCCGTTTCAAATCTCACCATAACGCTTACGCAAATATTGTTTTTGAGCGTGAGGCTTATCAAAAAGAAAGAGATCTAAATTATTTATCCGAGCGAAAGTTTTGGTCGTGGATTTACTTTTTTTAAGATAAACGAATATATTTCTGAATGTTATTTTTTAAAAACCTCATTTTTAGGTTTCTTTGCCACATGCTTACGCGATTTGTGCTAATTTCCTTTTTATGTATTTCCGGTTTTTCTATTCAGGTGCAAGCGCAGGATTCTATTCCAAAAGCAGATACAACTTTGCTGAACGAGCTTCGGCAATACCCCAGAAAAAATAGTCTGCCAGTTCGATATCCAACTTTAGTTTTAGAACCGGTAAATCTGCCAAATCCGGAAATTGATATCCGCATGAATTACTGGAAGAATATGATTTCTTTCGGAGTAAATTTTAATCAGGCATCTTTCAGCAATAACTGGAGCAGCGGCGGTGTAAATACGCTTGCTTTGGGTTCTCAGTTTAACTATAAAACAGATTTTACCAAGGGTGATAAAAACTATGTTTCTGAAGTTATTTTACAATACGGCAAGCTGAAAAATAAAGCTCAGCTGGAAAGAAAAACGAACGACCGTATTTTTTGGGATAACAAAGTAGGATTGAAATTATCCAAATCATGGAATTTTTTCGGTTCCTTAAACTTTGAATCACAATTTGACAAAGGCTATTCATATAGTAAAAATGCTGACGGTAATGAGGTCAGGAACTTACTTTCAAAATTTCTTGCGCCTGGATATTTAACAGAGTCTGTGGGTTTTGAATATAAACCTGTAAAATACTTTTTCATTAGAATTGGAACCGGAACGGCCCGCCAAACGTTTGTGTTGGACACAACTTTATACAAAACCAATCCGAAAAATTTTGGAGTTACGCCCGGGGAAAGATTTAGAAATGAACTTGCCTTCCAGGTTGTTGGTTCTATTGATAAAGACATTGCAACAAATTTGAATTTAAAGAGCAGATATGCCATGTTTGCCAGTTATGAGCATCTGGCGGGCATAGATCATCGTTTAGATTTAACACTTACGGCAAAAGTGAATAAACTCATCAACGTTTCCGTAAGTGGAATTGCTTTGTATGATGACGATACAGCTAACGAAATACAAGCAAGCCAAACTCTTTCTTTTGGTTTGGTTTATAAATTATTGCGATAAAAAAAGAGCATCAGCTTGCGCTGATGCTCTCTAACTAAACAATCTAAATTAAACTATCTTTTACGTGCTAATTGCAGGTAATCTATGTAATACAGAATTTTAAAAGAAAGACTATTATTTTGAGGAGTGCGGAAAATATGATTGAAATTATTTCCGTAACCTGTTAATATTCTGTTTTCCGATGCAAGTGAAGCATCTTTCCAGGCAACCGTTAATTCACTTCCGGGAGCAAACTGCCATACAAAATTCATATCCAGATTAAAAGAGTTGAAGTTTCTGTCTGCATTATTTAAAGTAACGTTTGTAGCGCCCAATTCGCCATTACTCAAAAGCGTAAAGAATTCTTTGTTTTCACGATTTGACCAGTAATGTCTTGCCCGAAGATTAATTCCCATTTTGGTGTTAAAAGTATATTTAGCATCAATTGAATTAATAATTGTTTGACGGTCAAATCTGGAAAAAATTGTTTCATTCACGTTGGTGGCAGGGTTGAGATTTCTGCCTGCAAAACCTGCTGCATTAAAGCTTGGTTCGTAACTAAAATCATTGCCAACACTAAATTTATTATTAATTCTATAATTCTGATAAAATCCTAAATCGTAAGATTTGCCATTAAATATCTTCTCTGCATTAATATAGGAGAACATACCGGCATTATATTTTTTAGACCGGTTAGAACTTAAATTAATCCCGAAAAACTTATTTCCTAAAGTCTTATAAAGTGACCCATCACGAGATTCATAAAAATCATTTCCTTTTGGCTGCCATTCTACATTAGCATTTACCGACCATAAATTTTTGAACTGCATATACATGCCAGAATTAACGCCGAAACTCTGATAGGTTTGAGGCTTGTAACGCTGAGAATATCTTAACTGAATGAAAGAATGCAATTCATTGTAGATCTTATTTCCTTTAAAAAGATTTATCTCTCCGAAAATTGAGTTATCGAAAAAATTTCTGTTAAATAATATTCCCAAATCATTCTGATCATAAGTATCTGTGGTTAACCTTTGCAAGAAATTGTAGACAAACTTTCCGCTTTGCTTTCCAAATTTTAAATCGTAGCTATAACCTTCCTGCCCTTTCCCGTAATCTTCGCCCCGCAGGTAACTCATTCTGCCTGTTCCGGCAACCATCCAAACATTCTTTTTATCATTCAGCTTAAAATCCACTGCAGAAACATTGGCGTCAAAAGCTTCGCCCTTACGCAAAACGTTGGTGTTAATAAAGCTGACTGAAGAATTGTTTTTTAATGTTTGATCAAAAACCAGAATATTATAATTGGTTAATGGCTGCGTCTCTATAAATCTCGTGTTTCCGGTGGCGTCAACAACCGTGGCTTCCATACTTTTGGTTATCGCGTTAAAAAAACCAATACCCAAACCACTGCTTGTTCTTCCGGATACCTTTGTTGCATTCAATAATTTAGCTTCTGACGGAGATTTCGTTATCTGCTCACCATTCAGGGTATTTATATTTGCAAAATAATTTGGGTTTGAGCCTATACGGCGAGAATAAAATAAATCTCCTTTGCTGAAAAGTTCTGTTCCTTCGGTAAAAAACTGACGGTTTTCATTAAACTGAGTTTCAAAAGGAGTCAGGTTTAAAATCTGATTATCCGACTGCACCTGACCAAAATCCGGCACTAAAGTCATGTCTAATGTAAAACTTTGATTAATACCGTATTTAATATCCATGCCGCCATTAAAGGAACCGGTAGTATTTTTTAAATCCGTTTGATTATAAGGGTAATTATTTACATAGCTGGATATATAAGGAGAAAAAGATAGTCTGATTGGCGCTTTAATATTTTCAATTCCGTTCAATTCGCCACTTTGATTCATAAGCCCATTATTATTTGGATCTAAAGGATTCCAAAAAAATTGCTGCTGAACTTTCTGGCGCTTGCGGGTCATATTTAAGCCCCATTTTTGAACATCTTTATTTGAAAAACGCAAAGCTGAATAAGGAATTTTCATTTCTACAGTCCATCCTTCTTTATCAATTTTAACATCGCTTTCCCATACGGCGTTCCAAAGTTCATCTTCATTTCCGCTGGCGGAATATTTGGCATCAAATTGTGAGCCTGCAGCAGTAACATAAAATCCATTGCCATTTATTTTATCCAGATAGGTATCAAAAATAATCCCGAAAAAATCAGAATTACCAACCTGGTCACGCGGTGCAAGTTCTCTTGCAATACTGTCAATATTGGTTTCATGCATGCGTGCAGCCACATAAATAGCGGCATTGTCGTACACAATTCTAACTTCAGTTTTTTGGCTGTCTTTTTCCGGCTGTCCGGATTTTGGTCTGAACTCAACAAAATCTGTTGCCAGAGGTGCATTTTTCCAGGCTTCGTCGTCTAAAATCCCATCAATTTTAGGCGAATTATCAGTGCGCACCGCAACAGTTTTTTTTATATTCTGACCAATTGCAGTAGCGCAAAAAAACAGAAATACAAAAGCGGTTAATATTGGTTTAATCATTTGGTTTTTTGAGTTTGTACATATATGACGCCGCTACCCCCTGTAACGTTGCAAGAAAATGCTAAATAAATTTAATCAGCCTCATATTCTGATTTTACATGTAATACTTAACCGTTTACATTTTTAAAATCTGTTAGGCGTACTGTTATAAGAATATTGTTAATTTTGAGGCATTAATATTTTGATACCACATGTTTGAGAATTTACAGGACAAACTAGACAGGGCTTTTAAAGTTCTGAAAGGTCAGGGAAGCATAACCGAAATAAACGTTGCCGAAACAATGAAAGAGATTAGAAAAGCTCTTTTAGATGCCGACGTAAATTATAAAACAGCTAAAACTTTTACCGATGAGGTGAGGGTAAAAGCTCTTGGTCAGAATGTATTAACTTCTATTTCTCCGGGACAGTTACTTACCAAAGTAATGAACGACGAACTAACCATTTTAATGGGAGGTTCTGTGGAGGAATTGAATTTATCTACTAATCCAAGTATCATATTAATTGCCGGATTGAACGGTGCCGGTAAAACAACGTTCACCGGTAAACTTGCCAATTTCCTAAAAACTCAAAAAGGGAAAAAGCCTTTACTAATTGCCTGCGACGTTTATCGCCCGGCTGCTATTGACCAGCTACAAGTTTTAGGCGGTCAAATTGGTATTCCTGTATTTACGGTAATGGATTCTAAAGATCCGGTTGCAATTGCGCAGGCGGGTATTGCCGAAGCAAAAAAGAACGGAAATAATGTTGTTATTATTGACACAGCCGGTCGTTTAGCAATTGATGAGCAAATGATGAATGAGATTGCCGATGTGAAAGCAGCTACCAAGCCTCATGAAATTTTGTTTGTTGTGGATGCAATGACTGGTCAGGATGCTGTAAATACTGCCAAAGCCTTTAATGACCGTTTAGATTTTACAGGTGTTGTTTTAACAAAATTGGATGGTGATACTCGTGGTGGTGCCGCTTTATCCATCAAATCTGTTGTTGATAAACCCATTAAATTTATTGGTACCGGCGAAAAAATGGATGCGCTGGATGTGTTCTATCCGGATCGTATGGCTTCGCGGATTTTGGGTATGGGTGATGTGGTTTCTTTGGTTGAACGTGCACAGCAGCAGTTTGACGAGAAAGAAGCGGCAGAACTGCAGAAGAAAATTCGCAAGAATAAATTCGATTTCAACGATTTTATCAGTCAGATTCAACAGATCAAAAAAATGGGTAACATGAAAGATCTGATGGGCATGATTCCCGGTGTTGGAAAAGCAATTAAAGATATAGACATCGATGATAATGCATTTAAACCTATTGAATCAATCATCAGATCAATGACTCCCTACGAGCGTGAAAATCCGGATTCCATAAACCAGAGCCGTCGCTTACGTATTGCCAACGGAGCAGGATCAAATATCACGGAAGTAAATAAATTAATAAAGCAGTTCGAAGATATGCGTAAGGTAATGAAGCAGTTTTCAAATCCGGCCGCAGCCGCTAAAATGATGCGTGGTATGCCTAAAATGCCTTTCGGGAAATAGGGACAATCAAAATTTATTCGATAATTATAGCAGATTTTAAATTGACTGGTTGGAGGTGAAATTGTTCAAATTCATTTTTACTTCCAAACCATTCCAAAACGGTTTTTCTCTGCAAGTGCGTAGGCGATTCTGTCAAAAACGAATTAAATGAACTCCATTTCCATTCCGTAATTTCTTGGGTTAAACCATGATGAACCGGATTTTTGTGAATATAAAATGTTGTTGCTAATAATTGCCGATTGTCTAAAATCTCCACTCTTCTCATATAATCTATAAATAAACTGCCTTTCCTGTTATATCTTTTGTTATAAGCTTTGCTGTAACTATTGAAGAAATTTGCAAATCGCTCCATTATAAAAACAGATAATATTTCAGGGTCGTAAGGCTTCTGCTTACCGGATTGCGCATAATGTGAGATAATTGCTTTTTCAGATTTAATCCTGATTAAGAAATGAAAATGATTAGGAATTAAGCACCATGCAAAAGTATCTGCTACCGGTAGTATATGCTGAGTATATTTTGCAAGAAAAAATCTATAATTTTCATTATTTCGAAAAAGAACTTCACT
>JBDTLL010000005.1:0-27647 GCA_039934815.1 Daejeonella sp.
TCTGTATTTAACTGGCAAGCAAAGTCCCAAACAGGCTTTCCGTATTGAACTCCACCTTCGTGGAAAATTGTAATTTCTTCAAATTTAAAGTTTTCTTGCGCTTCCATCTTATAGTAGTTTTAGGTAAGTATAAGTTCTATTACGTAAGAAAAAAGAAAAAGGATACAATTTTTTGCATTTTTTTTAAAATAATTTTCGATACATGAAATATTTTAAGTTTTTGATGTATAATTACGCGAAAATAAACGCAATGTTAATATAAATGAAACTTATTTATCTCGATTACGAAAACAGGATTAATTGCTTAACAATGGCATCTATTCAGTTTAACAAATAAGTTTAGAATTATGCATTTCGGAAACATCGTAAAAAACTACAATCATTCTTTAGGTTTAAGTGCAGAGGATCTTTCTGCTATGTTGGGCAGAACGGTTTCTGAGATATTACATCTTTTTGAAAAACGATTTTGGAATATGGAGCATATTGAAGCGGTTTCGGTTGCTTACAACCACAATTTCATGCATTATCTTGAGAATTCGCAGCGTTACCAAAATCCGGGATTGTAATTAGACCTTCTAATTAATTTCATTTTCAGGTAGTATTTTTACTTTCTTTGCAGCAAATAATTGCTGTTATGGTTACTTTTCAGGAAGCTTCTTTAGAAAAAATTTCCATCCATCGGATTGGAAATAAATCCCAAAACGAATTTTACGTATTATCAGACAATCCTTTAAAAATAGAGGACGAGTTTCTGAACAATTTATTAATGCGTTACTTCCTCAGTTCATTTGAAAAGGTGAACGAAGTTTATCATTTCATGCATTCTACTGATGATTTAAGCTTGAATGAGCTATTTCATTTCTCTGCCGAAGTCTTTCAACATCCCAATAGTTTTCATAGAATAAGTCAGGATATCAGTAAGTTCCTCTACGATATTTCTAATCATCCAAAAATTAAATCCGGCGAGTTGTATGTGGCTCTTTTTAAAGATGTTCAAATTGACGGCGAGTTACACGATGCGCTGGGAATTTTCAAATCAGAAAATAAAGAAACTTACCTCAAAGTTTTCCCTGATCAGGGTGGTTTCCAAATGGAATATGAACAGGAGGGAATCAATATTCAAAAATTAGATAAAGGCTGCCTGATTTTTAATGCCGACAAGGAGCAGGGTTTTAAAGTTGTTGTTTTAGACAATACTAACCGAACAGATACGGTTTATTGGAAAGATGAATTTCTAAAATTGAAAGTTCGCGATGACAATTACAGCAAAACAAGCAATACCTTAAGTGTCTATAAAAACTTTGTCAGCAATAAAATTGATGATGAGTTTGAAGTAAGCAAAGCTGATAAAATTGATTTGTTAAACAGATCGATGAAATATTTTAAAGAGAAAGAAACTTTCGAAATGGATGAATTTGCCAGCGAAGTGATCGGCAACCCACAAGCGATCGAATCTTTTAAAAATTTCAGCAAACAATATGAAGACGAATTTCAAACCGGAATAACTTCCAGTTTTGATATTTCCGGCGCAGCCGTTAAAAAACAAGCACGGGTTTTTAAGAGCGTGTTAAAGCTTGATAAGAATTTTCACATTTATATTCACGGCAATAAAGAGCTAATTGAGAAAGGCTTTGATGACGATAAAGCCATGAATTACTATAAAGTTTTCTTCAAAGAAGAAGAGTAATTAACTTCTTGGATGGAACTGAGTTATTGTTTGTCTTAGAAAATCCCTGTCCAGATGGGTGTAAATTTCGGTGGTTGTAATACTTTCATGCCCCAGCATTTCTTGTATCGCACGCAAATCTGCACCGCCTTCAATTAAGTGAGTGGCAAATGAATGCCGGAATGTATGCGGACTGATGCTTTTTTTCAATCCAATTTTTTCAGCAAGATCCTTTATAATTATAAAAATCATTACCCGCGAAAGTGGATTTCCCCGTTTATTCAGGAATACAAAATCTTCCTTTCCAGGTTTGATATTTATGTGAACCCTATTCTCTTTTAAATAGATTTCTAAATATTTGATAGCTTCAGAACCTATTGGGACCAATCTTTCTTTATTTCCCTTTCCGGTGATCTTAATGAAATCGATATCCAAATGGAGATTAGAAATTTTCAAGCCTGTTAATTCGCTAACGCGAAGTCCGCAACCGTATAAAACTTCAAGCATCGCCTTGTTTCGCATACCTTCAGTTTTAGAAAGATCAATAGCATCAATCAGGTTATTAATCTCTAAAATACTTAAGGTGTCCGGCAATTTTCGGCTCAACTTAGGACTTTCAATCAAAGCCGAGGGATCGCTTTGTATAATATCTTCAATAATTAAATACTTAAAAAATGTTTTAATGCCCGAAAGAGTCCTTGCCTGGGTTGGCGGAAGCATTCCTAATTCATTGATCCAAACAATGAAATTCTTTAAATCTTCGGTAGTGATTTCAACTACTTTTTTATCAGGATCAAAACTCAAAAAATACTGCTGAAGTTTTTCTACATCACGCAAATAGGCCTCAATTGTATTTGCCGAAAGCGAACGTTCTAACCTGAGATACGATTTAAAACCACGATATAGCGATTGCCAGTCCAAATTATTTTTTAAGTTTGATTGATAAATCAATCGGATGAAATTACAGATTA
The DNA here is from genome assembly GCA_039934815.1 of Daejeonella sp. Taxonomy (GTDB): domain Bacteria; phylum Bacteroidota; class Bacteroidia; order Sphingobacteriales; family Sphingobacteriaceae; genus Daejeonella. The sequence continues at coordinate 2,638 of JBDTLL010000005.1, forward strand.
TTAACGGCCCAAATTTAAACTTACTTGGCTTACGCGAGCAATCTATTTATGGAAATGAAAATTTTGACTCTTTTCTGGTTAGCTTAAGAGCTAAATATTCAATTTTTGAAATTGATTATTTCCAGAGTAATGTAGAAGGAGAGCTGATTAATAAATTACACGAAGTTGGTTTTAGCTATGATGGGATTATCATTAACGCCGGCGGTTATACGCATACTTCGGTAGCCTTGGCCGATGCAATTGCAGCGATAAACACGCCCGTTGTAGAAGTTCATATTTCTAATATTTACGCCCGTGAAGATTACAGACACATTTCTTTAACCGGCAAAAATTGCAAAGGCGTGCTTACCGGTTTTGGTTTGGATGGATATAGGTTGGCAATTGAGAGTTTTCTCAAACCTGAATAAACTAAACAACTTCATCTTCTTCTTTTCCGGCTGTTTCGCCCTTATCTTTCTTTTTATCCTCAACAATTTCCGGAATTGCTTCTGTAAAAATAAGCTTTATTTTGGCGGCATGTTCGGCAGCTTCAACAGTATTATCTACAATGACCATTTCAACCTCATTTTTTAATTCAGTAGAAATATCTATTGCTATTTTTTCGCGATCAGCCAACTGAACATCTCTGATATAAATTGCTAAAATCCTTCCGGGATATTTGCGAACAACCTCCTTATAAATTTTTGGATCTTCCTGACCACTGTCGCCAACAAGTACAAAATTCAATTCTGGATACGTTAAAAGGATATTTTCAATCTCTTTCATTTTATGACCCATATGGCCGGAGCTGATAAACTTATTATCCTGTAATCCAAAATCCCGTAATAAAAGCGGTCCTTCCGGGATTTGGTTGAAGTCTAAAAAATCTTTCAGTAAATCATACATATTCCAGGGACTGCTGGAAACATAGAAAAATGGATTATTTTGTTTTCCGTTTCTGCCTAACTGCAGCGCTTTGTAGAATTCAGAAACGCCGGCAAATGGTAACCTGGTCCGGGCGTTTTGTAGAAATACTGTCCTCGACATTGCTAAAATATCGGTTGCACTGGTTTTTACAATGGTGTCATCAATATCACTTATTACTCCATATTCAGAATCTAATGGCGGTACAAGAACTTCGGAAGTTTCCTTTATTCCTGGTGTAAACGGAATAGGCGAATTTACTAACTCGACCTCTATTTTATGCCACATTTTTTCCCATTTGATGGGAGTTTCGGGCGCAAGATTTAACATAAAATATCCTTCTTCGTCAGAAATTACGGTGTGTTCCTGATCCTGAAATTTTACTAAAAGCTCTGCGCCCGGAATTTCATCGCTTTGAAAACGATGGTACATGTTTTTAAGATTATCTAATATCGTGTCTTTGTCCGTTGCCGAATTGATGTTTTTATCTTCGAGAATCCGTCCTTTTACATACAGGCGGTTTATTGTGCCGTAACTTCTGTAAGTAACAATTTGTACAGGATCATTTAGTTTTAAACGACGCCTCAGGTTAAAATTGAGTTCGTCAAATTTCTCTTCTATTATTGAGCTGTATTTATTAAATGCTTGTTTCCAGTCTGCCATTTATACATAACTGAAACTGATTAAATAGGTTTTTTAAAAGGAAATTTGATTACAACCTTTTGTTATTAATAGAAATCGTTTGAATTGAGATCTGTAAATTTTTTGCGGGCAAGCGCAAAATATTGCCACACAATACTTCTTTTATAAATTCCGGTTTTATTTGAAAGGGCAAAATTTTGATTTGTTTTTTTTCTATTGCAGAATATTTTACCCAAAAAATGAAAGTGAGCTTTACTTACGGCCATCGCGTTAGCAAAATTTCCATGCGACATATACCGGATCAATGACAGAAAATCTAACCAGAATCGAATAAAAATAATTCCAATTGCTTTTCCTGCCGGAAGATTTTTTTGCATCATAATCAAGTTGTTCCTAAAATTGAGGTAGGTTTTATAAGGACTTTCAACGCTTAGGGTACCGCCGCCAACATGATAAACTTTTGAATCCGCACAATACATAATTTTATATCCCCGGTTTTTAAGTCGCCAGCAAAGATCAATCTCTTCCATATGGGCGAAAAAATCCTCATCTAATCCATTACACTCTTTCCAGTAAACACTTTTGATGAAAAAAGCCGCACCGGAGGCCCAGAATATTTCAGAAGATTCATCGTATTGATGGTTATCTTTTTCCATCGAGTCAAAAATTCTCCCTTTACAAAAGGCATAACCAAATTTATCTAAATAGCCGCCTGCAGCGCCGGCATATTCAAACATCTCTCGGTCTTTAAATGCAAGCAATTTCGGTTGAGCCGCAGCAATCATCTTGTCGCTTTCCATCAAATCTATTACTGGTTTGATCCAGTTTGCAGTTACCTCGACATCAGAGTTAAGCAGAACAAAATAATCTGCGTCAACTTGTTTTAACACTTCATTATAACCACCCGCAAAACCGAAATTTTTAGAGTTGCTAATAATTTTTAGCTCGGGATATTCAACTTGTAAAAATGAAATAGAATCATCTGTAGAGGCGTTGTCGCCAATTATAATTTCGAGATTAGAATATTCACTTGCCATTACAGATGGAAGGAATTTTTGCAAATAATTCTTGCCGTTCCAGTTCAAAATTACAACAGCAACTTTCGGAGCATTTATCATTTAATATCCTCCGGTTTAAATTTCCATCTGCGATGAGACCAAAGCCAAAGCTCAGGTTTTTGCTCGATTATTTCCTCGAGTTTACGGGTATGTATGTTGGTAATTTCGTATTCTTTTGTGAGTTTGGGATCTTCAACCAAAGTTGTAAATATGTATTCATAATACCCACGTTTTAAACGATTTATATGTATAAAAACAATAGGGTTTCCAGTTGTTTTTGCAATTTTTTCGAGCCCTAAAAAAACCGCAGTTGGCTGATTTAAAAAATTAGTAAAATATTGAGATTCATGTCGTGTTGGGGTTTGATCTCCGGCGAAACCAAAAAGATATTGTTCATTTTTAAGTTCCGCCAGTTTTCTTAAAGTTGCCTTCATTGATACCATCACAGCTCCAAATTTTGAACGCATTTTATTTAAAAAATCGTCAAAGTTTTTATCTGAAAGAGGCTTGTATATTACATAAACTTTTTCTTTGCTGATTAGTGGAATAAATAAATTTCCCCATTCCCAATTGGCATAATGGCCGGTTGCCAACAACACTGATTTTCCTTTGTCAAAATGCTTATTTAATTCTTCTGGATTTCTAACAGTACAATGTTTCCTAATCTCGGTTTCGGACATTGACTTCATTTTAAATGATTCCAGAATATTATCCGCAAGAAAATGATAGTATTTCTTTTCTATTGAATTCAGCTCTTGTTGAGATTTTTGAGGAAAAGCATTGCGTAGGTTTTTTTGGGTAACCTTCCGGCGATATCCCGTTAGGTAATAAAGAATGAAATATAAAAAATCGGCAAAAAGGTAAAGCGCCCAAAACGGGAGCAGAGATATTAGATGTAAAAAAAATGCGGTAAGCCTGAAAAGACTTTTATTAATCATTAATTTCGGCAAATTTGGTTACAAACTTAACGCAAACGATGGAAAAAGGAGCATTATTCCCATTATTTTATCTGCCTCCCGTTGAATACTTTAGTCAGTTATTAAAATTTAAAGATCATATTCAATTTGAAAAATGGGAGCATTTTCCAAAACAGACTTACAGAAACCGGGCTTCAATACATTCGCCGAATGGCAAATTAGATTTAATAATTCCTGTTGTAAAAGGTGCCAACCAGCATTCTTTAATTAAGGATGTTAAAATCAGCTATGATTTTAACTGGCAGCGAATGCATTTGATGAGTTTGCAAACGTCGTACAGAAGCTCTGCTTACTTTGAATTTTACGAAGACAATTTGATGCCTTTTTATGAAAATAAAATCAAATTTCTTTTTGATTACAATGAACAGTTGATGATGCTTTTGCTTAAATCACTTAAAATAAAAACTTCCTTTTCGTTCACTGCCGAGTACGAAAGTGAACCTGAAAATATGGTAGATTTCAGAGAGAATATTCATCCTAAAAAGAATAACGATACAACTGCTAAACCTTATTTTCAGGTTTTTGAAGAAAGAAATGGATTTATCCCTAATTTAAGCATTGTCGATCTATTGTTTAATCAGGGACCTCAGGCTATTAATTATTTATAATTATGGGTAAAATCAAGCGTATCAAACTTAAGTATAAAAAGTACTCTTCTATACCAGGCGAAAGTCCGGGGAGTGTTTTATTAAAAGAAGATGCGCTTAAACCCAAAATAATTATCCATAGTTACAACACCGAAGAATATATTAAGAAAACTATTTCGCATGTAGAGGAGATTGACGTGGTTTTAGAAGCTTTACCAGACCATACCCATTGGATCGATGTAAAAGGCTTTGGTGATTTAAAGGTTTTCAGATATTTCGAAAAGAAATTCAAAATTCATAAACTGGTTCTTGAAGATATTCTTAATTCACAACAGCGCCCCAAATTAGATGAAAACAAGAATTATCTGTTCGCAGTTAGCAGAATGCTGTACATAAACGCAGAAATGGAAATTGAAAACGAGCAGATCTCTTTTATTCTGACCGATAAAGTTCTGGTAAGTTTTCAGGAAAATTACGAGAAGCGCCTGGAGCCAATTATACCACGCTTAAAAAGTGCAAAGGGAAATATTCGCTTAGGCGGATCTTCTTACATGCTATATGCGTTGATGGATGTTATAGTCGACAATTATTTTACTCTTCTTTACAAGCTTGGAGATGAGCTGGAAACTTTTGAAGAGTTATTATACCGCAGGCCCGACAAATCTCTTGTATTTGAAATTCAAACATTAAAACGAGCAATTATTATGATTCGTCGGGCTGCATGGCCCGAACGGGATAAAATAAACGATATAATACGTTCGGATTCAAAATTGATAACAGAGGATACAAAAACATATTTTAAAGATACGTACGATCATATTATGCAGATAATGGATCTGGTTGATAGTAATAAAGAGGTGACTACGAGTTTAATTGAGATGAACCTGTCTTTTCAGAGCAATCGGATGAATCAGGTTATGAAAGTTCTTACCATCATTTCCTCCATCTTTATTCCTTTAACATTTATTGCGGGTGTTTACGGGATGAATTTTTCGTTTAAAGATCCGGTTTCGGGAGAAATTTTACGACATAATATGCCGGAATTGTACACAGAAAATGGCTATTTATGGGTTCTGGGTATTATGCTGTTTATTGCCATTTTGCAGCTAATTATTTTCTGGCGCAAAGGCTGGTTATTTGGAAACTGATTTATTTTCTCTCAGTGCGCTGTAAATGTGCACTTTAAAAAGCCATTGCATATTGGTTTATTGCAAGGTTTTATCGCCTTGATTTGCTAATTTAGCCAGCATGCAATCTTTTGAACTTGATAAAACAGACGTTCAACGATTCAAGCAAGCGCTTGAATTGGAAGAAAACACAGAGCTTATTGCTTTAGTGTCTGAATATCATGCTTCAGAAATTGCTATACTTTTCGAAAGTCTTCCTCAGGAATCCCGCGAACGGGTAATTAGTGTTTTAGATGCAGAATTAGCTTCGGAAGTTATTTCTGAGATGGACGCAGAATTTCATCCGGAAAAATTACTGGAAAACCTTCATCCCGAAAGGCGTTCTGAAATTGTTGAGGAGCTGGATTATGATGATGCCACGGATATTATCAGCCAGTTGCCGGAACATCAGCAGCAGGAAATTCTCAAGCATTTAGATGAGGAAGATGCGTCAAATATTCGTTCGCTTTTAAAATACGAAGAAGATACCGCGGGTGGTTTAATGAACACCCAGGTTATTAAAATTAATGCAACTCTTCAGAAAAAAGATGCGCTTGATGAAATTATCAGGCAATCTGAAGAAATGGAAGAATTTTATACCATTAATGTGGTTGATGATTTTAATGTTCTAAAAGGAATTGTCTCGTTAAAAGATATCATCAAAGCTCGATTTAATGTTCGCATTATAGATTTGATTCAGCCTGATTTTGTGTTTGTAAAAGCAGAAACAGATCAGGAAGAAGTTGCAAAACTAATTTCTCAGTACAATCTAACAAGCATTCCTGTAGTGGATGACCAAATGCATTTGCTGGGCCGAATCACATTTGACGATGTGATCGACGTTATGGAGGAAGAAAATACGGAGGATATTTTAAAGATCTCCGGAGTTTCTGAAGATGAGGAATTATCGGGTAATTGGCGGGAAGCAGTTAAAAGTCGTTTGCCCTGGCTGGTGCTAAATTTGGGAACGGCATTTCTGGCCGCATCTGTAATTCGGTATTTTGATGATACAATTGTAAGACTGGGAATTTTAGCTGGTTATATGACCATGATTGCCGGCATGGGCGGAAACGCCGCTACGCAGGCTTTGGCGGTAACGGTTAGAAGAATTTCCCTGACAGATTTAACCGACAATCAGGCTTACCGTACAGTTTTAAAAGAATTTACAGTTGGTTTAATAAACGGAGCTTCTAATGGCTTGATCGTATTTTTATTTGCTTTGTTTTACGATCAGAACCCAATGCTTGGCTTTGTGATCTTTACAGCAATGACAGGAAACCTGGTTATTGCCGGTATTGCGGGTTCATCAATTCCATTGCTTTTAAAAAGAGTTGGAATTGATCCGGCAATTGCATCCTCAATAATCATAACAACTTTTACGGATGTGTTTGGATTTTTATTATTATTGGGATTAGCCAGCAAACTTTTACTCTAATTGAATGAAGCAGATTTTTTATTTTTCCGTTCCCCTTTTTTTACTGATTATTTCCTGTAATTCTTCTGAAAAATCTTCCGAAGTAAATGATTCGCTGCAAAAGGATTCTTTGAAAAAATCAATTTTATTGAATGATAAAGCGTTATTGCTTTTGAGTCAGGATAGTTCAAAAATAGATTCAGCTCTAATTTTAGCAAATCGTTCAATTGAGTTCAATCCTGCAAACGTGATTGCGCATACCAATAAACTCAACTGGTTGTGCAACAACAATGAGTTTGAAAAAGCATATCAGGAAGTTCAGATTCTGGACAAATTATCTCCGGGAAACCCTGAAACGATATTGTTATATGGATTATTAGCCGAGAGGTTAAACAAGGCAGATATCGCGAAAGCGAAATATAAAGAGGCTTTTGTATTAAACGATAAAAGCTTCAAAGCAATGGATTCTGATGGAAAAACCTTTCAGCTTGCCAGAGCAAATTGGGCAAGTTCGCTTTACTTTTTTGATGAAGATAAAGGTCTTGCAGAATTTAAAAGAATTCGTTCTGAATATCCCGAGAACACAATTGCCGCAAATTTTTTAAATAAATCGCGTGACGAATTAATTACACAAGTTATTCGTAAACGCTAAAGATTCGATTACAATTATTTTATTTTTGTGAGCCTGAGGGCGACAATTCCAATTTATATGACTGAGATTAGAAACAACTGGACAAAAGAAGAAATTGCAGAAATTTACCATAGTCCCTTATTAGATTTAATATATAAGGCTGCAACTGTTCATCGCGAAAATGAGGATTATTCTGAGGTTCAAATTAGCAGTTTACTATCTATAAAAACTGGCGGTTGCCCGGAAGATTGCGCTTATTGTCCACAGGCGGCACGTTATCACACAGATTTGGAAGTTCAGGCTTTAATGTCTGTTGAGCAGGTTACTGAAGCAGCAAAAAAAGCAAAAGACGCAGGTGCTTCCCGTTTATGCATGGGTGCGGCGTGGCGTGAAGTTCGCGATAACCGCGATTTTGATCGTGTAATTGAAATGGTTCATTCTGTAAACAGCTTGGATATGGAAGTTTGCTGCACGTTAGGAATGCTTTCCGAAAGTCAGGCACAAAGGTTGGCTGATGCAGGATTATATGCATATAATCATAATCTGGATACTTCTGAGGATGATTATAAACGAATTATAACTACACGCACATACGACGATCGTTTAAAAACAATTGAAAATGCCCGAAAAGCAAAACTAACCGTTTGCAGTGGCGGAATCATCGGTTTGGGAGAAACAGTTCAGGATCGGATTTCGATGCTGAGAACTTTATCAAATATGCCAAAGCATCCGGAATCTGTGCCTATAAATGCGTTGGTCCCTGTAAAAGGAACTCCTTTAGCAGATCAGCCTCGTGTTCCAATTTGGGATATGGTTCGCATGATTGCGACAGCGAGAATTATTATGCCAAAAACGGTGGTGCGATTATCTGCCGGAAGAACAGAAATGAGTTTAACAGATCAGGCATTTTGCTTTATGGCCGGCGCAAATTCAATTTTTGCCGGAGATAAGTTATTGACCACACCAAATCCATCTTTTAATGAAGACATGGAAATGTTTGAACTTTTAGGTTTAAAAGCTCGCGAAGCATTCAAAAATGGAAGACCAAATGTAAAAGAAGAAGTTTTATAGGTTAAACTATAACTCATGGAAAAGTTTAAGATTATATACGTTTACGATGCTTTGTGTAGCTGGTGCTATGGCTTTAGTCCGGTAATAGAAAGTTTTTATGAGCAGTATAATTCTCAATTTGATTTTGAAATTTTAAGCGGCGGGATGGTTCTGGAAGATAAAATCTTAGGAGCTAATCAATCAACGGTAAATTCATCTTTATATAAAAACATAGAAACGTTAACCGGAACACAGTTTGGAACTGCGTTTTTAAATCATTTTGAAAACGGAACAGTAGTGTTTAATTCAATAAAGCCTTCTGTTGCGTTATCTGTCATCAAAAGTATTCTGCCTGAAAAGGCATTTCAGTTTGCGCACGATTTGCAGAAAAGTATTTATTATGATGGGAAAAGTCCGGTGGAAGATGATGTTTACAGATATTTGGCAGTAAATTTTGGTGTTGATCCCGATGAATTTATCGCAAATATGAATTTGCCGGAATTTATTGATGCGGCGCATTATGATTTTGCGCTGGGAAAGCAATTAAAAGTTGAAGGCTATCCGGCCGTTTTATTACAGTCCAGCGATTCTATGTTTTACCTGATCGCAAAAGGTTATACAGATTTTGAAACTCTTGAACTTCGCCTTAACAATGTTTTGGCAGAAATAGAATCGGGTTCTAAATAACCAAGTTTTCGTTTACTTTTTGAATATCGCTGCAAAGCTTATTAATAAATTCCAGTTGTTCTTTTAAAATACGGATATCATTGTCGACTTCCGGATTTGATGGAAATTCTTCTTGTTTTTTTTCTCTGATCAGAATTTCGGGTATAGCGGGTAATTTATTCCCGGGAATCATTTCTGACAGAGAAAGAAGAGATTTTCGGATAAGTTTTACATGCTCGGCGTTAATTATTTCGTTATTCGTTTGGTTTAAATCTGAAATGAGTGTTGCGGTGTAGGAAGATAGAATATGGTTTAACACGATAAATTTATTTAGCTCCTTTTTATTCTTTTGCTTTTTCCTGGGCTCAGAAAGCATCCGCTGAAAAGCGCTGCCAATATTTGCAGAACTCACATACACCGATTTACGGGCAAGTTTATAACTGGTTATATCCGGAGGAATTCCAGCCAGATTTTCAGCAACCTTTAATAAGTAATTGTAGTTGGCAATTAATACTTCCTGCGTATATTTTTTTAGTTGCTGATATTCCCAACTCGGCAATACAAAATAATTTGCCAAAAGGGCGATAAACGAGCCGATAAATGTATCCACAACTCGTTCCTGGGCAATGTGCAGATTGTTTTCGCCCAAAAAACTGAATAGTATCAGAATATAAGGCGTCATAAATAATACACTTACAACATATTTTATCCGCTGAAAACTGTAACTGGCAACCATAAAAAGCAGTAGCAGAACAAATAAAACAGTTTGATCGTGAATAATATATAAGATCAAAGCGCCCATTATCCCGCCCGCTAAAGTGCCAATCAGTCGTTCGTAATTGCGTTGTTTGGTTAAACTGAATCCGGGTTTTAATATCACCAGAATGGTTAATAAAATCCAGTAACTGTGATAACCAATGGGGAAAATTTTAGAAATTAGATAGCCAAAAAAGCAAACAAATGCAACGCGTAACGCATGTCTGAAAATTCCGGACTTCAAATTCAGATTATTGCTGATTTGTTTCCAATCAAACTCCTGATGAGAAACAAATTTTGCCAGATCAGTTTCACTTCTGATCTTTTCTTTTTCCAGCTGATTGATATTAAAATACGTAAATATTTTATCCGTTCTGGTTACCATATTGCGAAGATTGATCAATATCTTTTTCAAAAGCATATTGTTCAGTCCGTGAATGGTTTCAACTTCGTCTATCGCTTTCTTTAGGTTTTCTAAATCCTTTTGCAGCGACGTTGTCTTCGTAGAATAATTATTACTAATTAGCTGGTAGCTCAAATTATCCAGTTCATCTGCAATTTTATTAATGGTGTTTTGAAAACCGATTAAAACTTCTGTTTTGCCATAGGTATTTCTGATGGCCTGATAATCATAAAGAGTGGCCATAGATTGCTCAAACAGATCAACGATATCAACAAAAATTAAGATGAGTAGGCGACCCGTTTTCGTGGATTCTTTGGTCATCATCCGGTTGTTGAAGAGCAATTCGCGTAAAGCATCTTGTTGTTGATGTACAATTACCTGCTGCTGAACCAGATTGTCATAATTTTTTTCAAAATCGCTATTGGTATCATAAAATTTGGCTTTGAGTCTGATATAGTCAGCAACTTTAGAAACACATTCGCCCAGTGCCTGTTGAGCCAATCGATAAGGTTGAATTTGAGATACAGATAAACTTAAAATGGTGTACCAGATACCTCCCGCAAGGATAAATAAAGCATGCTCCCAAAACCCGGTTGCAGTTCTGTGCGAATCGATGCTTAATATCATCACCAGCAATGACGCGGTTCCAATAGCCGACGCTCTTGCTCCATAAACAGAGAACATAGAGAAAAAGAAACACAGCAGTATAATTTCTATTCCAACTAACACCGGATACGGATTTATTAATCCCGTAAGGATTGCAGACAGGAAAATAAACAGATTGCAAACCAGCATACCGTTTCGCTTATGTATAAACGGACCGGGATTGTCGGGCAGGCTAACGCATAAAGCGCCTAATGAAATTGTAATTCCAATTGCCAGATGGCCGAAATAATTAAAAACGAGAGAGGGGAGAAGTACGCCTAAAGTAATTCTTAATCCATCAGAGAAATATTGACTAAATACAAATGATTTGATTTCTCTGGATTGAAGCATACAATTGTGCGATGTTTCCGCTGGTGAGCAGCAAAAATAATTAATATAATATAAATCCGGCTTCCTGAAACAGAAAGCCGGATCAAATTATATTGCTGTTACGCGGGTTTCAATGTTTCCGCGGGTTGCTTTAGAGTAAGGGCAAACACGGTGAGTTTTGTCCGCCAGACGCTGGGCTTCTTCAATTGTTATTCCCGGAATGTGTACATCTAATTCTGCAGATAACACATTGCCGTTGCCTTCTTTATTAAATGAAACACTAACGGTTATAGTTGCTTGCGATACATCAACTCCGTCTTTTCTGGAAACGGCGGCCAATGCGCCCAGATAACACGGTCCCCAGGCTGCAGCAAACAATTGCTCGGGATTGGTGGCGCCGCCCTGGCCGCCCATTTCGTAAGGCTTTTGTAAGTGTAGCTCTAATATTCCGTCTGATGATTTAATATTTCCATCTCGTCCGCCCTGCGCAGTTACAACTGCCGTATAAATTTTTTCCATTTTCGTATTTTTTTAAATCTAACCCTTTAAGTAAAAAAATGTTCCATTGAAAAGTAATATAAATACTAAATAAATTAGTAATTTTATATCTTATGTCAGAAAGAATTCGCGAAAAGCTATCAATATTAGCCGATGCTGCCAAATATGATGTTTCCTGTTCATCAAGCGGCAGTAAAAGAAAAAATCATAATAAAGGTTTGGGAGATGCCAGTAATGGTATTTGTCATACATATACAGAAGACGGACGCTGTGTTTCTTTGTTAAAAATTCTGTTTACCAATGTCTGTATATATGATTGTGCTTATTGTGTTACTCGTAAAAGCAATGATATAAAGCGGGTAGCATTTACTGTTCAGGAAGTTGTGGATCTCACCATTAACTTTTACAGGCGAAATTATATCGAAGGACTTTTTCTTAGTTCGGGGATTTTTAAAAACGCAGATTACACCATGGAAAGGTTGGTGCAGGTTGCTAAAAAGTTAAGAACCGAGCATAAGTTTAACGGCTATATCCATTTAAAATCTATCCCCGGCGCAAGTGATGAATTAATGCATGAAGCTGGTTTATATGCCGATAGACTGAGTGTAAATATTGAAATGCCCACAGAAAGCGGTTTGAAGTTGTTAGCTCCCGAAAAAAACCGGAAGGATATGATCCAACCGATGAACTATTTAAAAAATGAGATCATTCTTCATAAAGATCAAAAAAAGCTCATCAGAAGCACACCCATTTTTGCTCCGGCGGGTCAGAGTACGCAGATGATTATTGGCGCCACGCCGGAAACCGATAAAGATATTATGCTTACCGCAGATAAGTTTTATAAATCTTTCAATTTAAAAAGAGTTTATTATTCGGGTTTTGTTCCGGTTAGTAATGATAAGCGCTTGCCGGGTTTAGGCAGCGCAGTTCCAATGGTGCGGGAAAACCGGCTTTATCAAACAGACTGGCTGATGCGTTTTTATGGCTTTAATGTAAATGAGTTATTAAATGATTTTAATCCGCATTTAGATCTGGATATTGATCCGAAATTAAGCTGGGCGTTGAGAAACCTGGATCAGTTTCCGGTAGATATAAATAAGGCTGAACTGGCAACAATTTTAAGAGTTCCGGGAATTGGAGTTCAATCGGCTTATAAAATCATACAGGGCAGAAAATTTCAGAAATTAAATTGGGAACATCTTTCTAAAATCGGTATTGCATTAAATAGAGCAAAATATTTCATCACCTGTAATAGCCGCAATTTTGAAAACCGCGACCTGACTTCAACTAAAATTAAGCAGTATATTTTATCTTCTTCGGCAGGAAAATATGTGAAAAGTAATCCCCAGCAGTTGAATTTATTCTAATGACAATCAATTACATTCTTTACGATGGAACATGGTCTGGATTGCTAACCGCTGTTTTTGAAATCTATGAGAGAAAACTGACTGAGGTTCGTATAGATCCGCAGCAAAAATCTGAATCTTTATTATTCGCAGAGGAGTTAGTTGTGGAAAATGATGATAAAAAAGCAATGCGGGTTTGGGACGGGCTTTCGACAAAAATTAGTCTTTCTGCCAGGAAAAATTTGTTTGCCTGTTTTCTGTCTGAAATAAAAGGAATTGAGAATGTTATTTTAGATTACATCCGGCTGGTATTTGCACAGAATATCAACATTGAAAAGGCGTTCAGTTTTCCGGCAGTTTTGAAACTATCGCAGGTTGGGAAGATGGTTCATCGCGAAAAGCATAGAATGGAAGCATTTGTGAGATTTAAGAGAACCTTGGATGATTTTTATTTTGCGGTTGTGGAGCCTGATTTTAATGTCCTTCCGCTAATTTCCAGCCATTTTAAAAACCGTTATGCAGATCAGAAATGGTTGATATATGATTTAAAAAGAAAATACGGACTTTATTTTGATCTGAAAGAAGTAGAGGAGGTGACAATGGATTTGAAAATTTCTGATCAGGATAATCTTTTTGAAGATTCTGAAGCGTTATATCAAACGCTTTGGCAGGATTATTTTAAGCATATTAATATCGAATCCCGCAAGAATACCCGGTTACATTTAAGGCATATTCCGAAGAGATATTGGAAACATTTAACAGAAAAATAAAATTTCAGGTTAAATCTTCCATTTTTATATTTAGAATTTGACGGTGAATCAATTCCAGAATGTTTAGAAAGTCTAATAAGGTTTTTGTTAACAACCCCCGTTAATAAGTCCAAAACGTATTAATTAAGATCCTATTTCAGTTTTTCAAGTCTTAATAAAGTGTTGAATACATGTTGAAAACGTGTTAATAATTATTTTCATTTTTTTCTTGGCTGGCGTTAGTATTTTTTCTATCTTAGAAGTATCAAGAACGAAGTACTTTGACAATCCTGAAAGAAAATCCTGAAGAGCCAAGACTCTAGAGTTGAGGTATCGGATATTTCAAACTTAAACTCAGATCACACAATCGAAAGATAGCAGACTGAATCCTTAAGTTCCAAAAGACAGGCATTACCTATGTTGCAAAGATTCTACGGAAGAGTTGTAATGATAAAGTGATGAATCACGGGTGCTAATGTTTGAAAAGACTATTAGACCACGAATAGAGTTAATTTACAGAAATTTTGATGCTTTGATGTAGCTACGGTTACTGAAAAAGTTGGAACGGGAATCCTAATCGAAAGAATTGGATTTCCGTTTCTTTTTTACAGACAATTTAACCTCTTTTGCCTGTTTTTCTTTAATTTTAGTCCTTATGGCTAAATCAAATAATTCAACCTTTCCTCAAAAGATTTTTGTTCTTGATACCTCAGTTATTCTGTATGATCATAATTCATTTCAAAATTTCCAGGAGCATGATGTGGCTATCCCGATACAAGTTCTAGAAGAGCTTGATAACTTTAAAACCGGAAATGAAACCAGAAACTTTGAAGCCAGAAGTTTTATCAGATTAATGGATGATTTTTCTAAAAACCATTTAATTAACGAATGGCTTCCACTTGGCGCAAAAGGTTCAGGAAATTTTAAAGTCGTAATGGATGAAAAGCCAAATATTGCAGATGCCGAGGAAATTTTTGGAACCGGAAAATTTGACCACCGTATTCTCAACAGTGCCTTAAACCTCCAGGAAAAATACCCCGAAAAAAAAATTATACTTGTTTCTAAAGATATTTGCCTGCGCTTAAAGGCCAAAGCTCTAAGTCTTCATTCCGAAGATTATGAAACTGGAAAGGTTAAAAATGTTGAAGAACTCTACAGCGGCAAAACCACGCTGACGAATATATCTGCAAAATTAATTGACGAATTAGTAAAAAAAGATTCTGTGCCGGGCGAAAAGTTCGGGGTTCCAATTCTGCCTCATAATCATTTTTACATTTTAGAAGGGAAACACAAGACTGTTATTGCCAATTACGATCCCGAAAATCATCACTTAAATTATATTTCCAATCAGTCTGTATTTCAAATAAGGCCGAAGAATCAGGAGCAAGCATTTGCTATTCACGCTTTAATGAACCAGAATATAAAGTTGGTTACTATTCAGGGCAATGCCGGAACCGGAAAAACTCTTATCGCGTTAGCAAGTGCTTTGGAGCAGCGCAAATATTACCGGCAAATTTTTGTGACCCGACCAATTGTTCCGTTGAGCAATAAGGATATTGGTTTCCTTCCGGGAGATGTGAAATCTAAAATTGATCCGTACATGGCGCCAATCTGGGACAATTTGAAGTTTATAAAAGAGCAGCAGATTGATGATGATAAAACGCAGGCAAAAATTGACGAGCTCGTGAGCAACGAAAAAATTTCAATTGCGCCTCTGGCATTTATTCGTGGGAGAACATTAACTAAAATTTTCTTTATTGTGGATGAAGCGCAAAACCTGACGCCGCATGAAGTGAAGACAATTATTTCTCGAGCAGGAGAAAATACAAAGATTGTATTTACCGGAGATATTTATCAGATTGATACTCCTTATTTGGATGCAGAAAGTAATGGCTTATCTTATTTAATTGATAAGGCTAAAAATCATCCGCTTTATGCGCATATAACATTGCAAAAAGGAGAGAGGAGCGAGTTAGCGAATTTGGCTAATGAGTTATTGTAGTAAAAAAAGCTCTTAAAGACAAAAAGCATGTCTCTCGACATGCTTTTTGCTTAATGATATATGTTGATTTAGTAAACAACTTTCACATTTACAGCGTTAAGGCCTTTTTTGCCACGCTCTACTTCGTATTGAACTTTGTCGTTTTCACGAACTTGATCAATTAGACCAGATGAGTGAACAAAGATGTCTTCTTCACCTGATTCTGCGGGTACGATAAACCCGAATCCTTTAGTTTCATTAAAAAACTTTACTGTACCTTCTTTTTGCATTGTATTGTTATTTGTATTAATTAGTGCAAGGTAATCAAATTTAGTTAATTACAAAATATTTTTTCGATTACTTCGATTTTTAAACAAAATTAATTTTAATAAGCTAAATTAATGTTCTATTAATACATCATGGAGCTGTTAAATTAGTTAGTAATTAAATGTCATCTAACTTCAATTCGTCTGCAACCCGTACACCACGGTCAGTATGTTTAACGGTACAACACTCAATTTGCGCATCATGCTCAAAATATAAAATGTAATTCTGGTCGGCGGCCTCATTTAAAAATGATTTTTTCTCTTTTAATGTCTGCAATGGAAACATATCATAGGCCATTATATAGGGAAGCGGAATATGAGCTGCTGATGGTAACAGATCTGCCATATAAATAATGGTTTGATCTTTATATTTAATTTGAGGCAGCATCATCGAATCTGTATGTCCATACGCAAAACGAACGTTCATATTTTCAGAAAACTGAATATTATCTTTTTCCTCAACAAAATTCAACTGACCGCTTTCTTCAATGGGCAAAATATTATCTTTTAAGAATGATGCTTTTTCGCGGTCATTTGGTTCTGTGGCCCATTTCCAATGTTTTTCATTACTCCAGTACTTTGCATTTTTAAAAGCCGGTTTTAATTTTTCGCCTTCGCGGATGATTGAACCACCACAATGGTCAAAGTGAAGATGCGTTAAAAAAACATCAGTAATATCGTCTTTGTTGAAACCACTTTTGGCTAAAGATTTATCCAAAGTATCATCGCCATGAAGGTGATAATGACTAAAAAATTTCTCATCCTGTTTGTCGCCGATTCCGTTATCTATCAAAATTAATCTGTCGCCATCTTCTACAAGTAAACAGCGCATGGCCCAGGTGCATAAATTATTTTCATCCGGCTGATTTAATTTTTGCCACATCGTTTTTGGTACCACGCCAAACATGGCACCGCCATCCAATTTAAATAATCCGGTTTCTATGGTATGTAATTTCATATTGATGTTTACTAAATTGTTTTGCCAAGTTAATAAATATGGCAATAACAGATTAAGCCGACTTCTATAATCCTTATTTTTCTGGAAGAATTCTATTATCAATGTTTAATTCTTATTTTCATGAAAAATCTATTTTATGAGATCAACTTTTTTCGTTTTTATTGCTATCCTAATGTGCAGTTCCACTTTTGCACAAAAAAAGTCTAAAACTAAAACCAACTCTGCAGACAAATTTCAATACGACAGTGTTTTATATTCCAATTTAAAATACAGATTAATTGGCCCTTATCGGGGAGGAAGAAGTGCCGCAGTTACCGGAGATTTAAACAATAAGAACCTTTTTTATATGGGCGCCACCGGTGGCGGCGTTTGGAAAACACAGGACGGTGGTAATAACTGGAAAAATATCTCTGATAAATATTTTGGCGGAAGCATCGGGTCAGTAGCTGTTGCGCCCTCGGATAATAACATAATTTATGTTGGCGAAGGTGAAAATACCATGCGTGGTAATGTGAGTGAAGGACTTGACGGTTTATGGAAAAGTGACGACGGAGGCCGGAGCTGGATAAATATGGGTCTAAAAAACACCCGTCACATTACAAGGATAATCATTCATCCCAAAAACCCGGATATAGTATGGGTTGCCGCAGTTGGCCATTTATTTGGCCCGAACGAAGAACGGGGAGTTTATAAAACAATGGACGGTGGTAAAACATGGAAAAGGGTTTTATTCTCAAATAATCTTTCCGGTGCCGTAGATCTGGTAATGGAACCGGGGAATCCTAAAGTTTTATATGCGGGTACGTGGCAGGTTATTCGTACTCCTTATAGTATGGAGAGCGGTGGAACAGGCAGTGGTTTGTGGAAAAGTACGGATGGTGGGGAGAATTGGAAAAATATTTCAAAAAACAAAGGTTTGCCTAAAGATACATTAGGTATTGTGGGCGTGGCCGTAAGTGCTTCAAACCCGGATCGTGTTTACACAATTATTGAATCTAAAACCGGCGGTTTATTCCGCTCGGATGATGCGGGAGCAACCTGGACAAATGTAAATAGCAAAAACGAGATCAGACAAAGGGCATGGTATTACAGCAAAGTTTTTGTTGATCCCAAAAATGAGAATAACGTTTATGTGTTAAATGTTGATTTTTTGCGCTCCCGCGATGGAGGTAAAACATTTGAAGAAATAAATACGCCACACGGAGATCATCATGATCTGTGGATAGATCCGGAAGATTCTGACCGAATGATTATTGGCGACGATGGCGGAGCGCAGATTACTTTTGATGGCGGGGAAAACTGGAGTACATACCAAAACCAACCAACCGCTCAATTTTATCGCGTAAGCACAGATAATCATTTTCCTTACCGGATTTTGGGAGCGCAACAGGATAATTCTACAGTGAGAATTATGTCAAGAACTTATGGCGGGTCAATTTCGGAGAACGATTGGGAAAGTACAGCAGGTGCGGAATCCGGTTATGTAGTGGCAGATCCCTTAAATTCAGATATTGTATATGGCGGAAACTACGGTGGATATCTTTCCCGTTTAGATCATAAAACTGGTGAGAACAGAGCCATTTCGGTTTGGCCCGATAATCCGATGGGTTCGGGTGCTGACGTATTAAAATATCGATTCCAGTGGAATTTCCCTGTCTTTTTCTCGCCTAACAATCCCAAAGAATTATACGCTGCCGGAAATGTTTTATTTAAAACGATTAACGAAGGGCAGAGCTGGGAAGCCATCAGTCCGGATTTAACCCGCAATGATAAAAAGCGACAAGCATCAAGCGGTGGTTTAATAACAAAAGATAATACCAGCGTAGAATATTACGGAACCATTTTTACGGCTACAGAATCCAATCTTGAGAAAGACCTTTTATGGGTTGGGAGTGATGATGGTTTACTTCACATAAGTAAAGATGGCGGCAAAAACTGGGAAAATGTAACTCCCAAAGGAATGCCGGAATGGATGATGTTTAACAGTATTGACGTAAATCCGTTTAAAAAAGGTGGCGCTTATGTAGTGGGGACGCGTTATAAATCTGATGACTACAGACCTTACATTTACAAAACCGAAGATTACGGTAAATCATGGAAATTGATTACGAATGGAATTCCTGCAAATCACTTTGCCAGAGTTGTGCGTGCAGATAAAAACAGACCGGGTTTACTTTATGCCGGAACTGAATTTGGAATGTACATTTCTTATAATGACGGCGAAGATTGGAAGCCGTTTCAGCTTAATTTGCCGGTCGTGCCAATTACCGATTTAACTATTAAAGAAAATGATTTAATTGTTGCTACACAAGGACGTGCGTTTTGGGTTTTGGATGATCTGAGTATGATTCAGCAATTTGAATCGGGCTTGACCGCCAAAAAATTGCAGGTTTTTAAACCGGGAATTACCTATAGCATGGATGGTTATCAGTCTAAGAATGTGGTTAATGCCGGGGTAAATCCGCCGAACGGTGTAGTATTAAATTATTATTTGAAAAATGCCAGCGACACGGCTGACGTTGCCATTAAGTTTTTTGATTCAAAAGGAAAGATGATTCGTAATTTTAATACAAAAGGTAAAGACGATAATAAATTAAGTGTGGTACCGGGAATGAATCAGTTTGTATGGAACCTGACTTATCCTGCTGTAGAAAAGATAGACGGGATGATTTTATGGAATGGTAATATTGGCGGACCGACGATTGTTCCGGGAAATTATCGTGCGCAGGTTAGATACGGAAATGATTCAACTTCAGTTGATTTCAACGTAAAACCAGATCCAAACTATAAACTTTCGCCCGAAGATTATCAGCAGCAATTTGATTTCCTGACTTCTGTTAAAGACAAATTTTCTGAAGTCCAGAAAGCAATTAAAGAGATTCGGAATATCAGGCAACAGCTAAATAATTTTACCGAAAGGAATAAAGAACTCGCCAAGGAAATAAAAGATAAGGCTGCCGATATTAATAAGAAATTGAATCTGATTGAAGAAACTTTATATCAAACCAAAGCCAAAAGCGGACAGGATGTATTAAATTATCCCATCAGACTAAATGATAAATTAAGCGGGGTTTATGACGCAGCAAATTCAGGATACGCCGCACCAAGCAAACAAGTTGGTGAAGTTTACCAAATTCTGGCTTCGCAGGTTGATGTACAACTTCAAAAACTGGAAGCTGTTAAAACAAATGATCTTAAGGAATTCAATCAACTCGTTTTGGCTAAAGCTATCCCCGCAATTGTTGTAAAGTAAAAAGGGGAGTTTCATTTAAAAATAACACCCGGCATGCCTGCGGAAGCAGGTTTTGCCTGTAGAGTTAGTTTATAATTATAAAAGAATGTTATGCAAAAAATCAACTGGAAAGATGTTAAGGTAGAACAAGTAAATTCGAAAATGAAGCGGCAATTCATCCACGGCGAAAAAATCATGATCGCTAAAATGGAATTTGAAGACGGCTTTTCTGTGCCCTGGCATTCGCACGAAAATGAACAGGTAACAGAAGTATACGTGGGTACTCTACGGTTTTGGTTTGATGACAATGAAGAGAATCCGCTCGATTTGCAGGCCGGCGAATCGATAGTGATTCCGGGCAACCGCCGACATAAAGCCTTAATGATTGGCAAAGTTATCGAAACCGACACGTTTGCGCCGCCCAGACAAGACTGGATTGACGGTTCTGACAGCTACCTGAGGAAGTAAATCTTTAAAATAATAGCAGAACCAAATGGATTTAGGAATACAAGATAAGGTTGCTCTAATACTGGCATCGAGCAAAGGATTAGGTAAGGCGGTGGCGATAGAGCTGGCCAAAGAGGGCGCAAAAGTAATTATCTGCGGCACTGATTCCATTGCTTTAGAAGCTACAAAACGTGAAATTAACTCAATTTCGCCTAATAAGGTAATTTCATTTATTTGTGATCTGACGGATGAAAAGCAACGAAGAAACCTTGTAGATGAGAGCGTAAAATCGTTTGGAACAATTGATATTTTGGTTACTAATACTGGCGGGCCTGCCGCTGGACCGTTCGAGCAATTTAATTTGGATGACTGGAAAAACATTTACAACTTATTATTTCTAAGTGCAGTTGATATAATCCAACAGGTTTTACCCGGTATGAAAGAAAAAAGGTACGGTCGAATTTTAACTGTTACCTCCGTTGCCGTTAAACAACCTGCCGACAATCTGATATCATCAAATGCAGTTCGGACGAGTTTGCTAGGACTGGTTAAAAGCTTGTCGAATGAAGTAGCCACTTACGGGATAACCGTAAACAATCTGATGCCGGGTTATACAAATACCGACCGTTTGAAAAATCTTGTTGATAAAAATCCGAAAGTGAACGAGGTGAAAGACACTATTCCCATGAAAAGATTTGGTAATCCTGAAGAATTTGCGGCTGCAGCGGCGTTTTTAGTGAGTGAACGGGCAAGTTATATTACCGGACAATCGTTGGCTGTTGATGGTGGTTGGATAAAGGGAAATTAATAGCTGATCTGCGTGTCAAAAAAAAGCCCGGTGCTACTAATGCGCCGGGCTTTTTTGTCTATACGAGTAAATTAGTATTTGTCTACTGTCGACGTTTCATTGTTCATTTTTTCTTTAACACCAGTGCCAAACTCTTTGGCTTTATCCATCCACTCTGGAGCTTTTTCTTTGATTTCATCCATCATCGTACTTCCGTCCGGACGTTTTTTTGTAAGGTAATTGTAGCCAGCGGCTACCGCTGTACCAACAAGCAAATATTTAAATAATCCCATAATATGTTTTTTTTAAGATGTATTTATTTAACATCCATGCCGGGCAAAAGTTCTGATAAATCTGAATGAATTTGATTAATTGTGATTCTCAAGTAAATGCAAAAAAAAAGTCCTTGTCGGTTTTACCCTAACAAAGACTTTTTTTTACAAAAGGAGAATTTGAAAAAATCTCCTTCTATTAAATATTATTCTGATAAAACTTTAGTTACCAATTCAGCAGCTTCTTTTAGCTGAATTGCCGAATAAACCTTTAAACCAGATTCATCAATTAATTTTTTAGCTTCCACAGCGTTTGTTCCCTGTAAACGAACAATAATAGGAACCGGGATATTTCCAATTTCCTGGTAAGCATCAATAACACCTTGTGCAACACGATCGCAACGAACAATACCACCAAAAATATTGATCAGAATTGCTTTTACATTCGGGTCCTGAAGGATAATGTTAAAACCTGCTTTTACCGTTTCTGCATTTGCAGTTCCACCCACGTCAAGGAAATTAGCCGGCTCACCGCCTGCAATTTTAATAATATCCATAGTTGCCATGGCTAATCCGGCACCGTTTACCATACAGCCAACGTTTCCGTCAAGCTTAACATAGTTTAGGTTAGAATTACTTGCTTCAACTTCTGTCGGATCTTCTTCGCTTGTATCGCGTAAAGCGGCATAATCCGGATGACGGAATAAACCGTTGTCATCTAAATTTACCTTCGCATCAACAGCTAATATTTTATTGTCGGATGTTTTTAAAACCGGATTGATCTCAAACATTGAAGAATCTGTTCCTTCGTAGGCTTTGTAAAGAGATGCAATAAATTTGGTCATGTCTTTAAAAGCATCGCCGCTAAGGCCTAAATTGAAAGCTATTTTGCGGGTCTGAAAACCTTGTAAACCAACTTTTGGATCAATTTCTTCTTTAAAGATAAGATGAGGAGTGTGCTCTGCAACTTCCTCTATATCCATACCGCCTTCTGTAGAATACATGATAATATTGCGGCCACGGGCACGATCTAACAATACACTTACATAAAACTCTTTGGTTTCCGTTTCGCCGGGATAATAAACATCCTGAGCAACCAAAACCTTACTTACTAATTTTCCCTGCTCGCCAGTTTGAGGTGTAACCAATTGCATTCCAATAATTTGTTCTGCACGTTCTTTAACCTCATCCAGATTTTTAGCCAGCTTAACACCACCGCCTTTACCACGGCCACCCGCGTGAATTTGGGCTTTTATAACTACCCAGTCAGAATTATAATCTTGTTTAAGCTTTTTTGCTGCTTCAACCGCCTCCTCAGGAGTATCGGCAACAATGCCTTCCTGGATACGTACGCCGAAGCTTTTTAATATAGCCTTACCTTGATATTCGTGAATATTCATTTGCTTGTAATTTGGCGTAAAACTACCATTTTGCTTTTATTCCCGAAATTTATATTTCGGTTTTCTGCTGATTTTGCCGGACAATCCTGTAAAAGTTTCGTTTGGTATCCCTTTTTTCAAAACCTTCTTTTTAACATTGCGGCAGATTTATAAATATGAAGACACTTTACGCATTTATTTTTACGCTACTCATTTGTAATTACGCTCAATCTCAAACGGTTTCTAAAAAAATAAATGCAACTCGTATCAATTATTCTCCTAAAATTGATGGTTTTCTGGAAGACGACGTCTGGAATTTAATTGAACCTGCCGGAGATTTTAAACAGTTTGCTCCACGAAATAATGCAAATCCTTCTCAAAAAACAGATGTAAAAATTGCTTTCGATAATTCGGCAATTTACATTGCTGCCATTTTATATGATAACCATCCGGACAGTATTTTAAAGCAACTAACACAGCGTGACGATTCCGGCAATGCCGATGTGTTTTTTGTGGCTTTTGATACTTTCAATGACCATCAGAATGCTTTTGTATTTGGTGTAACTGCCGCAGGCGTGCAGATTGATGATCGCATGGGCGCAAACCTTGGAGATAATTCGTCGGCAAACTTTGATGTGGTCTGGGAAAGCTCCGCAAAAATTACAGATAAAGGCTGGGTGGTTGAAATGAAGATTCCTTTCTCCGCTTTACGTTTCCCTAAAAAAGATGTACAACAATGGAACGTGAATTTTAAACGGGATATTCGTCGCTTACGCGAAGAAGATTTCTGGGCGCCAACGCCCGCAACTGCTCAGAACATTGTTCCATATTTCGGCCAACTGGAGGGCATCACAAATGTTGATCCGCCATTACGACTATTTTTTACGCCTTATCTGGGAACAACAATTAATCATTATCCAATTAATAAAGATGGATTCAGCAATTATTCTAATTCATATAGTGCGGGGGCCGATGTTAAATATGGTATTAACGAAAGTTTCACGTTTGATATGACTTTAGTTCCTGATTTCGGTCAGATCGCTTCTGATCCAAAAGTGTTGAATCTTTCTCCCTTTGAAGTTCAGTTTAACGAAAATCGCGATTTTTTCAAAGAAGGAATTGATCTGTTTAATCAGGGCGGTTTGTTTTACCCGCGACGAATTGGGCGCACACCCGGGAAATTTTATCAAATACAAGGCTTAGTGAACGATGGTTTTGACGTTACAGATAATCCTTCGCAGGTAAGATTGTTAAACGCCAGCAAAATTTCCGGCAGAACACCCGGAGGTTTGGGTTTAGGAGTTTTAAACGCAATTACTGCCAGGACAGAGGCGCATATTCGAACAAATTCCGGTGCGGATTCGGTGATAGTTACAGAACCGTTTACCAATTACAATATCATCGCCTTAAATCAAACGCTGGAGAATAATTCTTCACTTAGTTTTATAAACACCAACGTGATTAGGAATGATATCAGTAAAAACAACGCCAACGTAACCGGATTGGGTTTTGTGTTGGGCAACAAAACTAATAGTTACGCTTTACGCGGATTTGCATCTTTAAGCCAGAAAATTTATGCCGCAGATGTTCAGGATGGATTTAAATACACGTTGCAATACGGCAAGATAAACGGCAATTTCCAGTTTAATTTACTGCAGAATGTAGAAAGTGATCAGTACAATCCAAATGATCTGGGAATTTTAAAAGCTCCGGATGAGTTTAGCAATTCGGCAAAATTTATTTATAAAACTGTAAATCCTTCCGGGATTTTTCTGAATACCAATTCCGATATTAATTTCAATTATTC
>JBDTLL010000006.1:0-27321 GCA_039934815.1 Daejeonella sp.
TTCCCGTCAGCTTGCCTTCAAATACAGGCAAAACTTTAGTAACAGCTTTATCGGCGCCGGTTTCAGTAATTACCATGTTCAAAGCTGCTGAACGTCCTCGGCGGTATTTTTTGTGATAGTTATCCAACAGATTCTGATCATTCGTATAAGAATGCACCGTTTCAATATGGCCTTTCTCAATACCAAAAGCATCTTCCATCATTTTTAAAACCGGAACAATGGCGTTTGTTGTACATGAAGCAGCAGAAAAAATGGTTTCTGCTCCGTTGAAATCGGCGTGATTAATTCCAAAAACAATATTCGGAACGTCGCCTTTTCCCGGAGCAGTTAGCAACACTTTATTGATACCTTTTGCAGCTGTATGTCTTGATAATTCTTCCCGATCGCGAAATACGCCAGTATTATCAATTACCATGGCATTGTTAATTCCATAGCTTGTATAATCTACATCTTCCGGATTTTTAGCCGCAATCATATAAATTATCTGACCATTTATAATCAGCGCTTTATTTTCAAAATCTTCGGTGATGGTTCCCAGAAACGGGCCGTGAACCGAATCATTTCGAAGCAGATCTGCACGCTTTGTTAAATCTGTATCGCTGTAGCTTCGTGTTACTATTGCACGCAAACGCAGTTGCTCGCCTTTTCCTGCTTGTGTAACCAATTCGCGGGCAGCAATTCTACCTATACGGCCAAAACCATAAAGTACAACATCGACAGGCTTCATGGTAATTTTATCTTTACCAATATGATGACCCAATTTTTTGATTACGAAATCTTCAACTGAAGAATATTTTCCATCTTCGTCAATCCATTCTGAGGCTAAACGACCAATATCAATACGTGAAGGCGCAAGATTTGATTTTGCAATTGCCTGAGCTAAAGCAAGCGTTTCATAAATTGAAATCTCTTTATTGATGATATCGCGGGCATATTGATGATGAGCCAAAACTTCGCTGCTGCCAATATCAAATAAAGGTTTACGAAATAAAACCAGCTCAATTGATCTGTCGAACCATAGTTTGCCAACAATGCCTATCAATTCAATTGCTTTTTTCTCTTTCTCAATCCAATTGCTGAATTCGCTTTCGTATTTAGTTAACATGTTTATCGTTAATTGATTTAGGCCAAAAATAAAAAAGATCGGGTGATAGCCCAATCTTTTTCATTTATTTTGTTTGAGGATGATTATCCCAAATAAGATTTTAAAATTTTACTTCTCGACGTATGACGCAGACGTTGCAACGCTTTGTCTTTTATTTGACGTACACGCTCACGAGTTAAGCTGAATTTTTCACCAATTTCTTCTAAGGAAAGCGGATGATTTGTGCTTAAGCCGAAGAATAAAACGATGATCTCACGCTCACGCTCGGTTAAAGTAGCCAACGAACGACGAATTTCTTCAGATAATGATTCATCGATCAGATTACTATCCGTATTCGGATCGTGATTTTCTAATACATCTAATAATGTATTTTCTTCACCCTGAACAAATGGCGCATCCATAGAAACGTGACGGCCGGAGTTACTTAATGTGTCGGTAATTTTGTCAACAGTAGTTTCTAAAGTATCTGCCAATTCTTCCGGAGATGGCTCACGCTCATACTCCTGCTCAAGTCTGGAAAAAGCTTTACTGATTTTGCTTAATGATCCTACCTGGTTTAAAGGAAGACGAACAATACGAGATTGTTCTGCAATTGCTTGCAAAATTGACTGACGAATCCACCAAACTGCATATGAAATGAATTTAAATCCTTTGGTTTCGTCGAAGCGTTTTGCAGCTTTAATTAATCCAAGATTTCCTTCATTTATCAGGTCACCTAACGTTAAACCTTGATTTTGATATTGTTTAGCAACCGATACTACGAAACGTAGATTGGTTTTAGTTAAACGCTCTAACGCTGCCTGATCTCCTTCGCGGATCTTTTGAGCAAGAATTACTTCTTCCTCTGCTGTAATTAAATCTACTTTACCAATTTCATGCAAATACTTGTCTAAAGACTGTGATTCGCGATTGGTAATGGATTGAGTTATTTTGAGTTGTCTCATTGATGAATTTAAAACCCTTTCTAAAAGTCTGCAAAGTTAAAAAAATATAGCTTCTTAACGATTAATAAACAAAAAAAACACAGAAAGTTTAGAAAGTTTTGAGAAAAATTTACTATAAAAACATGAGCAAAAATCATTCCATATGGAAATAAAAATTTAAGTTCATAAACATAAATTTTCCCGGATAGTCAATTTTACACTCAGGTCAGATTTCTATCCTTAAACCATACTTCATCGGGCCGGGCGGAAAAGCCTGACATTAAATTTATTAGCTCGTTTGGCTGAGAATGATCCAGAACCAATTCGCGATTAAGCGGTTTGAGAAATTTTCTTTCCACCATCATATCCATTTGCATCAACAGCGGATCATAAAACCCATCAACATTTAATAAGCCAATTGGATTTTGATGTAATCCCAGCTGAAGCCAGGTTAAAACCTCAAAAAATTCTTCAAGTGTTCCAAATCCGCCTGGTAAAGTAATGACGCCATCAGAAATATCTGCCATTTTTTGCTTTCGCTGATGCATATTTTCTGTAATGATCAATTCTGTCAGTCCGGTGTGTCCAACTTCCTTATCCATTAGAAACTGAGGAATAACGCCTACGGCTTCTCCACCCCTTTTCAAAACGGCATCGGCCATTAAACCCATAACACCTACTCTGCCGCCGCCAAATACCAGTCTGATCTTTCGTGAAACCATAGCATCTGCCAGATCATTAACCGCTTTCAGTAAAACCGGATCGCCATTAAAGTTAGCTCCGCAAAAAACACAAATAGATTTCATTAAAAAGGTCTAAATACTAATTACTTGATACTAAATTCTATAAAATTATCTGCTATAATTTGGTGCTTCTTTAGTTATGGTAATGTCGTGTGGATGACTTTCACGCATTCCAGCTGCAGTAATTTTTACAAAACGGGCATTTTGCAAGTCTGCAATTGTCGCCGAACCGCAATATCCCATACTTGCCTTTAATCCACCAATTAGCTGGTACATCACTTCTGCCAGAGAACCTTTAAAAGGAACCCGACCAACAATTCCTTCGGGAACTAATTTTTTAATATCATCTTCCACATCCTGAAAATAACGATCTTTTGAACCTTGTTCCATAGCCTCAATCGAACCCATTCCACGATATGATTTGAATTTTCTTCCTTCGTATATAATCGTTTCGCCTGGAGATTCTTCAACTCCGGCAAATAAAGAACCTGCCATTATGGAACTTGCACCTGCGGCAATTGCTTTAGCAATATCGCCGGTCTGCTTAATTCCACCATCGGCAATTACCGGAATTCCACGACCGTGTAATGCTTTAGCGCACTCGTAAACGGCATATAACTGTGGAACTCCTACTCCGGCGATAATCCTTGTTGTGCAAATAGAACCCGGGCCAATCCCTACCTTAACAGCGTCAGCGCCGGCATCAGCTAAAGCACGTGCAGCATCTGCAGTAGCAATATTTCCAACTACAACTTGTAATTCGTGGTATTTTGCTTTAACCTCTTTTAACTTATCAATAACCCCTTTTGAATGGCCATGTGCTGTATCAATTGTTATAACATCTACGCCTGCTTTCACCAGTGCGTCTACCCGGTCCATTGTATCCGGAGTAACACCAACGGCTGCGCCCACCCGCAATCTTCCGTGTTCATCTTTACAAGCTTTGGGGAAATTTTTAAATTTCTGAATGTCTTTAAACGTAATTAATCCGCTTAAGCGACCGTTTGAATCTACAACCGGAAGTTTTTCGATCTTACAATCCTGCAATATTTCTTCTGCCTGCAATAAAGTAGTACCCTGAGGAGCTGTTACCAGATTTTCTTTGGTCATAACTTCCTTAATAGGTTTGCTCATGTCTTTTTGGAAACGCAAATCGCGGTTTGTAATAATACCGGTCAGCCTGCCATCTGCATCTATAACCGGAATTCCGCCGATTTTGAGATCTTTCATGATCTTAAACGCATCGGAAACTAAAGCATCTCCCGTTAGGGTAATTGGATCCTGAATCATTCCGCTTTCAGAACGCTTTACTTTACGAACTTCTTCTGCCTGCTGGCTGATGCTCATATTTTTATGCAACATTCCTATTCCACCCGCCTGCGCTATCGCGATAGCTAAACCCGATTCTGTTACAGTATCCATAGCAGCGGAAACAATTGGAACGTTTAAACGGATTTTTTTAGTGAAAAAGGTGCTTGTATCTACGTCACGTGGTAAAACTTCAGAATAAGCGGGGATTAAAAGAACGTCATCATAAGTAAGACCTTCTGAGACAAATTTTTCTGGATCGAGTTGCATGGCAAATAATTATGGGTTTATTACTTGCCGGGCAAAGCTAATAATTAAAATCATCTGTTTAAAACAGAATTCTACCGGGATGCGGAAAAATATAAAAGGGGCCCGTTAAGCCCCTAAAATTTACAATTGTATGTGTATTGCAGCTATTTTTTGCCCACAATTACTTTCTGGAAATTCTCCCATTTTAAATATTTATTTGCCAGTTGCTGGATGTCCTGCGCATTTATGTTTTTTACAACCTGGATATAACGCGTATAATAATCGTATCCTAAATTTGAAAAATATATGTTTTTGAATTTATCTGCGTGGGATAATGCGTTTTCTAAACTTCCCAACATCGACCCCAGCATGTAATTTTTCACCAGGCTAATTTCCTCATCCGAAACTTCTTCATTTTTTAAAATTTCAATTTCTTTTTGAATTTCGTCTACCGCGGAAGTTGTTACGTCGGCGCCAACTTCTGAAGCAATAAAGAAATAGCCGGCATTTTTCAATGAAACTAATGCAGAACCTATTCCATATGTATAACCTTTATCCTCGCGGATATTGGCCATTAATCGGGAACCAAAATATCCGCCCAAAATAGTATTTAAAACCTGGAAGCCGGGAAAATCTTCGTGGGTTCTGGTTATGGCAATTTGGCCAATGCGAATAGCAGATTGCAATGCGTCATCTTTCTGAATATAATGTTCTTTACCTTCTGTTGCGGTAAAATCAAATTCATTGTCTCTGAAGGTTGGACCACTTTCCCAATCTTTTCCAAAAAGATTATTAATCTCGCTTAAAGCTTCGTCACTTACTTTTCCGGATAAAATTATGGTGCAATTATCAGGTTGATAGGCCGATTTGAAATATTCAACAAGCTGATCACGACCCAGTTTATCGTAATCTGAGTTTCCAATATCGTAACCATACAAAGAATCGCCAAAAAGGGCTTTATTAAATAGTTTTCTACCTACAAAATCGTTTTTTTCCAGATTGACACTGAGCTTTTGCTTCTGGTTGGTTTTAAACGTGTTGACCTCTTCTTTCGGGAAAACCGAATCTGTGATTACCGCTTTTATAATGGGCAAGGTGGCCGAAAGATGTTTATTGAGCGTATAAAGAGTTACGGATGCCTGATCGTAATTATATTCAGTTTGAAAAAAAGCACCGTAATAATCTATATGATCAGCAATTTGTGCAGCAGTCAGCCGGGAAGTTCCATCATTTAATAAAGTATTGCAGGCAAAAGATTGCAAAGGTTTATCAGGACTCCAGTTCAGGTTTGAAAACACAAATTCAACTCGAATAAGATCTTGTTCACCTCCGTTAATGATAAACGTTTTTATGCCATTATCTAAATTGAACGGAACGGCTTCAATCAAATCAATTTCTTCAATTTGTCTGAATTCTGGAGCAAGTATTCTGTTAATCATTTTAATTGGCTAAGTAGTATAAAGTAGAGGAGTTTTCTTTGCGGAAAATCTGTTGCGCCTGACTTTTAATTTCATCTGCGGAAACTTCAAGGTATTTTTCTGTTTCAGTATTTAGGCGATTTGCATCTCCAAGCAATTCAAAAAATGCCAGATTCATGGCTTTATCCAATAAACTCATTTCAGAAAAAACCATCGTAGATTCTATCTTGTTCTTCACTTTTATAAGCTCTTCCGGACTTACAAACTCATTTTTGATTCGCTCAAGTTCTTTCCAGATAGCAGCTTCAGCCTCTTCCATAGAAACTTCCGGCAATGGTTTTCCTTCAACCACAAATAATCCGTTATCTAAACTTCCCGTTAGGTAAGCGTTAATTTCACTGAATAATTTCTGATCTTTTAACAAGTTTTTAAACAATCTGGAAGAATTTCCACGAGATAAAATATCTGAGATCAGATCAGCAGAATAATATCCATCGTCATTGCGTGACGGCATATGAAAAACTTTGTATAAAGCATTTAATGGCACATCAGCCTTTACGGTTTCTCTGCGTTCTTCTGTTTGCTCAGGCTCTGCAGGTAAATTTCTAACAGTTTTGGTATAGCCCGGAATACTTCCAAACCATTTTTCGGCCAGCACTTTAATATCTTCGGTTTTTACCGAACCTCCAACAACTAAAATTGCGTTTGCCGGATTATAATGTTTCTTAAAAAAATCCTTTACATCCTCAATGGTTGCATCTTCAATATGCTTTAATATTTTACCAATAGTTGCCCATTGATAAGGATGTTCTTTGTAAGCCATTGGCCTCAACTTTAACCAAACATCGCCATAAGGCTGATTTAAATAACGTTGTTTAAACTCTTCTGAAACAACGCTGCGCTGCACTTCCAGACTTTTTTCTGAAAATGCCAAACTAAGCATCCGGTCGCTTTCCAGCCAGAAAGCCGTTTCTATATTTACCGAAGGAAGTGTGATGTAATAGTTGGTAATATCGTTGCTGGTAAACGCGTTGTTTTCGCCTCCAACACGTTGCAAAGGCTCATCGTACGATGGAATATTAACTGATCCGCCGAACATTAAATGCTCGAATAAATGGGCAAAACCAGTTTTATTAGGATCTTCATCCCGGGCACCAACATCATACAAAATATTGACAACAGCCATCGGAGTTGTCGGATCTTCATGAACCAAAACCTTTAATCCATTTTCTAATACAAAACGATTGAAAGAAACCATAAGCAGTTGGGGAAATTAATTGACAAAGGCCGAATTTAGGAATTTTTAAAATTAATAAGTCTTTATAAACCACATAAAATCGTTTGATATATCAGCGTTTGGTCAGAATTAACAATCACGCTATTTTAAAATTTTGAGTAACTATATTTGCCCTAATGAATACTTCAGACCTTTTACAAAGAGCTTTAAAATTCGAATTTCTTACACAGGAAGAAGGTGTTTTTTTATATAAAGAAGCAGCTACTGCCGATCTTATGTTTGTTGCAAATGAGCTGCGTAAAAAGCAGGTTCCACACGGCAAAGTTACATGGATTATTGATAGAAATGTAAACACCACCAACGTTTGTATTGCCAACTGTAAATTTTGTAATTTCTTCCGCCGGCCCGGGCACGACGAAAGCTATATTACTGATATTGAAACCTATAAAGTAAAAATAGAAGAAACTTTTCGCCTTGGCGGAGAACAGCTTTTATTACAGGGAGGCCATCATCCCGATTTAGGACTGCAGTTTTATGTTGATTTATTTAAGCAGTTAAAAGAGCTTTATCCCACTTTAAAATTACACTCTTTAGGTCCGCCGGAAATTGCTCACATTGCAAAATTAGATGGATTAACGCATACTGAAGTTTTAAGCGCATTAAAAGATGCCGGATTAGATTCTTTACCGGGCGCAGGTGCAGAAATTTTAAATGATCGCGTTAGACGATTAATTTCTAAAGGAAAATGCGGCGGTCAGGAGTGGTTAGACGTGATGCGTGCCGCACACCAATTAGATCTAACTACTTCTGCAACGATGATGTTTGGTCATATTGAAACGATTGAAGAACGGTTTGAGCATTTGGTTTGGTTACGTCAGGTTCAATCTGAAAAACCTGAACATGCGAAGGGCTTTATTGCTTTTATACCATGGCCTTTTCAGGATGACGGAACTTTATTAAAGAAAGTTAGAGGAATTACCAATCAGGTTACGGGCGATGAATATATTCGCATGATCGCTTTAAGCAGAATTATGCTCCCAAATATTAAAAATATTCAGGCATCCTGGCTAACAGTGGGTAAACAAGTTGGACAAATTTGCTTACAAGCCGGCGCAAATGATTTTGGATCTATTATGATTGAAGAAAATGTGGTGTCCGCGGCAGGTGCTCCACATCGCTTTACTTCAGACGGAATTCAGGAAGCAATAAAAGAAGCCGGATTTGAACCGCAGTTGCGAACTCAACAATATGCATTTAGAGATTTACCAGAATTTACTGAACAACAGGTAATTAACTATTAAATATTTTATTAGCCATAAATTCCGTCACTGAATTTTCAGTTCCAACGGATTTTATGCGTATTATGGCAATTAATTTTGGTTTAAATTGGACGCTATAATTATTGATAAAGATGAAGAACTTCGAAAAACATTGTTTTTCAGAATTGAAGGTCATTGTCCGGATGTGCACGTTAAAAAGATCATATCCTCTTTAGATGAAGCTAAAAATTATCTTAATCAAATATCAACTCAGCTTGCCTTTTTGAATATATTTCTTTTCAGGGAGAACGACTTTGAGTTATTTCCTTATTTAAAGAAGCGATGCGAGAATATAATTTTCACCAGCATTGATGATACATATTTTATCAAAGCAATGAAAGCTAGTGCGGTAAATTATATACTTAAGCCTATTCTTATAGAAGATTTACAAAATTGCACCACGCTTTGCGCTGATCAAAATCAGGAAGACTATTTAAACTCTATAACGGCTTTGAGGGAAAATCTAAATGATGAGATGGAGATTCAAAAACTGACAATTAATGTTGGTGCTGAAAACAAAGTTTTGAATCTGGATGATATTCTTTTTGTACAAAATTCTGGTACCAACACAACTTTTCAAACTATTAAATCGGGAAGACTAAAATCCGAAAACAGCTTTAAATATTACGAAGATTTTTTTAGCTCGTCTCATTTTTTAAAAACAGACAGTTCCATAATTGTGAATCTGAAAAATGTAAATTTGAATACGGACTCAAATAGCAATCAGCTAACATTTATTGACGGTTCTGCTTTACCTTTTAATGAGAATGTAATAAAGGCGGTAATTTCTGAGATTACAAAATAATTCAGCTCTCGTCCAAACCAGAAATCTTATTGCTTCAAAATATCGTGGATAAATTAAGACGTTAATCGATTAAATTATTGATAACAATTATTAATTTAGTGCGATTTATGAAACTAAGCGCAATTGTTGTTGATGATGAGGAATACAGCCGGGAATCCATTAAATACCTTATAGCGGCCAATTGTCCGAATGTAGATATTAAGGCTACTGCTTGTTCGGTGTCGGAAGCGAGACAATTACTTAAAACATATCCCACAGACATCGTATTTCTGGATATTGCAATGCCTGAAGAAAATGGTTTTGCGCTCATTCCAGACCTGGAAGCAAATGAAACTTCCGTTGTTTTCACCACAGCGTTTAATGAATATGCATTGCGAGCATTAAAAGCCAGCGCCATAGATTATTTATTGAAGCCGGTAAATATAGACGAACTAAAGGTTTCTGTGCAGAAAGTAATTGCCTGGAAGCTATTGAAGCAAAACCAAAAAATAGATAATAAAACCTATACCGAGACCTTAAATCGGTTAGTTGATAACATGAACAATGGGCAGGAAATCCTGACTCTAAGTTTACCAAATTCCCAGGGTTTCAAAATCATAAATATATCAGATATAATCTATCTTGAAGCTGATAATAATTATACTTGCTTCTATTTCTGCAATGAAAATAAAGTAGTTGTTTCAAAACCTATGAAAGTATATCAAGATGTTTTAGACGCTAATTACTTTGTTAAAATTCACAAATCAACGATTATAAATCTTAACTATCTTAAAGACTTTAATAATCAAAACGGTTATGTGGTTAAAATGAAGGATGATACAGAATTATCGGTTTCCAGAAGAAGAACAACTGTATTTCTGGATAAGGTTAAATTCTTCCTAAATAGATAACGTTGATTCAATTTTTAAATATTTTTTTAAAGCAAGTAACTAAAAATTTTATTTTAGCAATCTGCGTTTTTGGCTTAATAAGCTCATCTAACCTCGCGAAGGCACAAACTATAAATTTTAAAAATTTTACGGTATTAGACGGACTTGCAAATTCGACAGTTTATTGTACTATTCAGGATTCAAAAGGGTTTTTATGGATTGCTACTTCAAGCGGCGTAAACAGATTTGATGGAAAGACTTTTGAAACATTTACAACAGATAATGGCTTAGCAGACAATGAAGTTTTGCAGCTTTTTGAAGATTCAAAGGGGCGTATCTGGTTTTTAAACTTTAATGGAAAACTCGGTTACTATTATAATGGAACATTTCATAAGCCTGAAAATGATGCTTTATTAGAGAAAACCATTACTAAAGCCAGTATAATAAACTGCTTTGAAGACTCATCTAAAACACTTTGGTTCTCCACCAATCAGCAGCAAATAATTTCAATTAAAGGAAATGAGGTGCGGTTTTATACTCGGCCAAATGAAATCCTTGACATTTCAAATTCTTTTATTTTTGAGGATACAAAGCATCAGATCATAGCTGTAAATCATAAAGGCTTTTATAAAATAGGTTCTAAGATGATTTCTCAGGAGCCTGCTGAGTTCCTACCTATTTTCTTTCAATCAAATACTTTCAATAAAAAAACAGGTAAACTTAGATTTATCGCAAAAGAAGGATTAGTTGAATATTTAAATGGGAAGTTAACACTGCTTAGAAAAATTCCTGAAGAATTAACTTTGCAAGTAGTCAACTCATTTTTATTATATAAAAACGAGCTTTGGCTTTCTTCTGGTAACGGCGGAGTTTACATTATAAATAAGTCCGGAAAAATAAGCGGCCACTTATTAAAAGATAAAACAGTTTCACACTTTTTATTGGATAAAGATGAAAATATTTGGGTTTCATCGCTGGGTGGTGGTTTAACAATTTTGCCAAAAAACACAGGCAATGTTATTCAGTACACTCAAAAAACAGGTTTGCCGGAAAATGCCATTTGGAGTGTTACCAAAGATAAATACGGAAAAATTTGGCTTGGGTCCATTACCGGATTAATTACGTTTATTGATAGTAATAACATTTTTACCAGAGATTTTAATATCTACCACCATCCTTTTAATCCCATAAAAAAGTTAAATGTTGATAAAGCCCGGAATTCCGTTTGGTTTGCCTCCAGCTATTCGTTAGGTGAAATTAATATGGATAACCCCAGCGGGGAAGTGCGATATCTTAAAGAAAAATCTGGACTGGATTTTTCCATGAAGTCATTTAGCCTGGGTTCAAAT
The DNA here is from genome assembly GCA_039934815.1 of Daejeonella sp. Taxonomy (GTDB): domain Bacteria; phylum Bacteroidota; class Bacteroidia; order Sphingobacteriales; family Sphingobacteriaceae; genus Daejeonella. The sequence goes on from JBDTLL010000006.1 coordinate 11,326, forward strand.
AATCAAATCGCATTCTCACTTGCATCAGGTGTTTATATTTTAAAAGATAAGTCGAAGCCCCTGGTTTTTGATACCAGGGCAAATAATCAGGATCAGGTATTTTTTGCTGACAGATCTTTTAAAATTTTTTATGATTCAAAAGACCGGCTATGGTTTTCTAATATCAACGGCCTTTTCAGGTACGATAACGGAAAAGTGGACACGATGTCTAAGTACTCAAATCTCTTATCTAAACGTGTTACTGATATTATTGAACTTCCCGACGGCAAAATGGTAATTGGCACTTATGGTTATGGCGTTATAGTTATGGATAATGCCCATCATATCCGGAGTATTAGTATCAGGGACGGTTTAAACAGTAACATTTGTAGAAAGCTGGTTTATGATGGGCATTATATTTGGCTCACAACATTTTCGGGAGTAGATAAATTTGATTATCACGATGTTAAAAACACCATACGAACTTATAAAATTAAAGAAGGACTTACTTCAGATGAGGTATTAGATATATATATCGATGAAAATAAAATTTATCTGGGAACAAATGGCGGTTTAACGATATTCCCCCGAAATATCACCGCTATAAATTATTCTCCTCCCCCATTTTATTTTACCAGCTTTCAGGTAAATGGTAAAAAAATTAAAATTAATTCGGGACATATCTTTAACTATGATCAGAACAATATTACGGTAAAATTTACTTCTATAAACTTTACTCAGGCAGATGAAGCGTATCAATATCGTTTAAAAAATGATGCTCCCTGGATAGAAACAACAAACACTAATATTGATTTTGGATCCTTAGAACCTGGAAAATACAACTTAGCGGTACGAGCGAAATTGCAGAATAGTAACTGGGGAATTCCAAAATATTTAGGTTTCGAAATTGTTCCCGCTTACTGGCAAACATGGTGGTTTTTAGCCATTATATTTTTTCTTATTTCGTTGGCAATTATTGGTTTGGTCTACATGTACTTTGTTCGTCAAAGAAAACTGGAAACAGAAAAGATCAACGTGCAGTCCAAAATTCTGGCTTTAGAACAGAAAGCATTGCAAGCGATGATGAATCCACATTTTGTTTTCAACATTATGAATTCAATACAGTACTTCATCAATACAGAAGATGCCGCCAGAGCAAATGAAGTATTAACCGGCTTTGCCAAGCTAATACGCAAAAATCTCGAGATCTGCACCAAAACGTATATATCGCTCGATGAAGAATTAATATATCTTAAACTCTACCTTTCCTTAGAAAAATTAAGATTTGGCGATAAAATGACTTATGATATATTGGTAGATGAAAGCATCGATACAGAAGAAACGCAAATCCCAACAATGCTGCTTCAGCCTTTTATTGAGAATGCAATATGGCATGGTATAATGCCACAGAAAGATGGCGGCCATATTACTATAGAAATTAAAGATAAAGATACAGAACTCCTCGTTTTAATTGTTGATGACGGGCAAGGAATACAAAATTCAAAAAAATTAAAAACTTCTGATCACGTAAGTTTAGGAATGCAAATTACTCAAGACAGGGTAAATTTGTTAAATTTAAACAGCGACGAAAATATTTCTATCTCCACAAATCAAACAGGTGATTTTGGCACAAAAGTGACGATAAAAATTCCAATTTGACCGTTCACTCAAAAATACCTACCGTTCACCCTTTTTTTTTTATTTATAAAAAATATTAATGTACCATTGTTTCATCAACACGAAACAACTGAAAACATTTATAAAATATTCAAGATTTGCAGGAGGATTTTTAGCTTTCTTGTTTAGTAAATGTGTAAAAATATAGCTCTCTACCTTTGAATTAAATTTTTATTTGTTCGTGAAAGGCGGTTGAAACTCTCCCCTCAGGGTTTCGCCGCTTTTTTTTATGATTAAAATTTTGGGCAATAAAAAAGAGGGAAGCTTTTCAACTTCCCTCAAACCCAAACAGTAAAAAACTATTTAAAACTTAAACAATAAAAGGGTCAACAATTGCCAGAATCTGAGCTTTAGTTAAAGGCTCATCAAATGCCTCGGTAGCGGCACTTACAGAAATATTCTGACCATTGATATTAGTTATTTTGATATTAGCCTGAGTATCCAATTCTTCGCCATCGTATGACGCTTGAACCGCAGCTCCAATACCACTTTCTTTTCCGGTAATCCATGGTTTCACGTTTGCACCACGAGCTTTTCTCATTTGGCGAATGTGCGAAGCATGACGAGCTTCTACAGAATGGATATTTAATGCAGCAGTTAGAACGCCACCCGTTCCTAATAAAGCGGGAGCCTGACCTTTGTACGCTCTAACACCGGTATCTTCAAAAGTTTGCGCCACCGCTAAAAATGTATCATAATTTAAAAACACATCTGCAAAAGGACCTACCATTGAACCATTACCTGCCGAAAAATCGAAGGTTGGTTTGCTTACAGGCGTTTTACCTAATGAAGAAATGGTTGTTTTTAAAAATGCAACGTGTTGATTCTCATGATCGCGAATAGTGGTGATTGCGCCTGTTGCAGCACCAGCAGGAATTAAGCCCGCAGCTGCTACAGCACGAGTGTAAAATTCTGCTTCAAGATATTCTAAAGTTAATGCAAACTGCAAAACACCTTCTACATCTGTTGTTGAAGTTTGAGAATAGGCTTTTTTGAACATTGAACCTAAAGCAAAAGGTAATGAAGCAATAGCAACTTTTTTTCCGAATCCAAAAAATTCGCCCATTGCTTTTCTTCTCGGATTTAACCGTTCGTAGACTTCGCCATCTACTTTTTCAATTTCGTCTAATATATTTAAGATATTCATGTTTTTCTGATTTAAGAGGTTGGCAGATCACCTGCGTTAATTTTAGTTTTGATATACGTTCCGGCAATGCTCAACACTTCCATTGGCATGCGAGATTTATCTAAACCATTGCTGTCAATAACTTCACTGTTTGCAAAAGTTCCGTTGCTAATTAAATCACGAATTAATGCAGCATGTCTGGCTTCTACAGAAACTATTTTACCGGCAAGTGCTAAATAACCAGCGTCTTTAATCAGAGCTCCTGCTCCATTATAGGCCGATACGCCTAAGTCTTCAAACGCTTTAGCTGTTGCTAATACACTTGCACGACTTGAAAAATCAATTGAAGAAAAATCTACTTCCAGGTTGGTAATTGCATTAACTCCCAAAGCATTCTTAAAGAATTCGCGATGAGCAACCTCATGATCACGAATATCCGAAAGCAATGATTTCTCTGCATCTGTTGCTCCAGAATAAAAAGAAGTGGCAACCTGAAGATAGAAGGCAGCTTCTAACTGCTCTAACGCATAGGCATAATTTAAAATTCCTACATCACCGGCACCAAGATAAACACCCTCAGTCATTTTATCTTTTTTACAACCAGCTGCTACCAATGCAATACCTGCGGCACCGGCTCCTGCATATTGCAAAAATGAACGGCGATGCACTTTAGTGGACAAGAAGTTGTTCTGATCTTTCAGAAGTCCTTGCTCATCTCCTTGTGTTAAATTTGTCATGTTTCTAGATATTTATTAAGTTTTGAAATAGAATTGTTGATTGTATTTAATTACGGCATTCAATTCCCTACGGTTTTTTAAACTGTGAATAAATTGTAAACACTGAGAAATTAAATTCACTATACCTTAAAACTGTAATAATTCAATATTTTTGACTTTAGTAATTTGGAGAACATGTTAAACCCTGAAAATTTAATTGAAGCATTAATTTTCGCATCCGAAAAAGGTATCTCGATACTTGAGATTAAAGCTGTATTAGATGATATTTCACAAATAAAATTATCTGATCAGGAAATAATAGATGCGACAAAAAATATTCAGAGAAGATATCTGCAAATTAATTCTTCAATAGAACTTGTAGAAATAAATAGCGGATTTCAGTTTTTAACCTGTAAAGAATATTTCCCATTAATTAATCAGCTGCAGATTCAAAGATCAAAAAAGAAATTATCACAGGCAGCTTTAGAAACCCTGGCCATCATTGCTTATAAACAGCCCATTACAAAACTTGAAGTGGAACAAATTCGGGGTGTTAATTGCGATTATACAATTCAAAGATTACTTGAGAAAGAACTTATAAGTATTTTGGGAAAAGCTGAAACAGTGGGGAGACCAATTCTTTATGGAATGAGTAGCTTATTTAAAGATTATTTTGGAATAAATTCATCTGCAGAACTACCTTTGTTAAAAGATATTCTTTCAGAAAATAATGAAATTGGCGAACCTGAGGCCTGAAAATAATTTCAGAAATTCAGAAAATAATATTTTAAAATATCAAAAACTTTATATTTTTATCGCAACAAAAAAACATGTCTTATTTCATAAATGATGAAAACGACCAACAAAGCAATCACCAGCAAAAACACTAAAAACTCAGGCAATAAAGATTCTGGCAAGCCAAATTCTGAAACCAAAGAGAAAAAAATTACTAAACCATTTAATGATGACGATGAAGATGCATTTGACCTGTCTTTAGACGATGAGTTAACTTCTTTTGACGATATGGATGACGATGATGATTATTAATAAATAATATTTCTGAAAAGATAGCAAGGCATTCAGTTTTACTGGATGCTTTTTTTATATTACCCCGATTAGTTAGTTAACATATGATTATTGAAGAAGTAAAATCCAATTCACAAAAAAAACAATTTCTTGACGTTGCCCGAATAATTTACCGTGACGATCAAAATTGGGTTTGTCCTTTGGATATAGATATCGAAGCCATTTTTGATCCGCTGAAAAATAATTTTCATAATCATGGAAAATCTACCCGATGGATATTAAAATCAAATGACGGGAAATTAATAGGGCGCATTGCTGCGTTCATCAATGACAAAAAAGCGTTTCAGCCTGAACAACCTACCGGAGGAATAGGATTTTTTGAATGCATTAATAATTTAGAAGCTTCCGAAATATTATTTAATACTGCAAAAAATTGGTTGGCAGAATCCGGAATGAAAGCGATGGATGGCCCAATTAACTTTGGAGAAAATGACACATATTGGGGTCTTTTAGTTGAAGGTTTTACTCAACCTTCTTTTGGAATGAATTATCAACTTCCTTATTACAAAAATTTATTTGACCAATACGGGTTTGAAACCCAATATGAACAAATAACAAACCATCTGGAAGTTAACAAACCTTTTCCAGAACGTTTTACTAAAATTGCTCAATGGGTAGCTAACAAACCAGGCTATCGTTTTGAGCATTTGCAACAAAATAATTTCGCCAAATTTGCTGAAGATTTTGCTGAAATCTATAATGATGCCTGGCGTAATTTCGAAAATTTTGTTCCTATAACACAGGCGACCTTATTAGAAAGCTTCAATAAAATGAAGGTTATAATGGACGAAAAGCTTATTTGGTTTGCTTACATTAATGATGAACCTGCATCTTTTATTGTTATTCTTCCTGATGCCAATCAGATGATTAAATCATTTAAAGGGAAATTAGGAATTATAGAAAAAATAAAATTTGCTTATATACGCTGGAAAGGCGTTTCAAGAATGCGTGCCATTGTAATGGGAACTAAAAAGGCTTATCAAAAGCACGGCCTTGAGTCAGCTCTATTTATAAAACTGAAAGAATATGTTCTTCCGTTAAATCAATACAAAGAATTGGAATTATCCTGGGTGGGTGACTTTAACGATAAAATGCTCTCAATCCACGAGGCAACCGGAGCTACTCTGGGAAAGAGACATGTAACAATGCGTAAAATATTTTAAATAAAACCTTCTGATTAAGAAGGTTTTATTTAACTTTTTGAGCGTCTAAGTTCCTCATATAACTCAATAACTTTCTTCTGTAAATCTATAACTTCAACTTCCCGTTCCTGGACCTTTTTAGTTAAAACTTCAAGTTCTGATGTATATTTTTCCTGCTCTTCCGTATCGTTAAACGTAAGTAACTGTACCACACTCATTTCAAATAAAGTAGAAATTTGTTCTAATCTTGATAAGTTTACGTCTGTAATACCTGTTTCAATCTTCGAAAAAGCGGGTATAGAAATATCCAACCGTTTCGCGACATCTTCCTGACTCCACCCCTTCTGGTGTCTTAAAAGACGAATTTTTTTTCCTAATGTTTTCATGATTTGTTTGGTTAAATTAGATAAGGTAGATCTATTGAATTAAATTTCTTTTGTTTCTGTTATTTTTTTCGCCAGTTTAACAAGATCAAGGCCGGCAAAATTGCCTGAACTCATTAATAGCAAGTTTTTACTCTTATAATTAATATAACTCAAAAATGCCTCCAATATTTCGACATTGTTGAAAAATTTTACTCGTGTGTTAGCAAATGCATCTTTAACAACTTTTTCATCATAAAGTTCTAATCTTTTTTGTAAAAAAATTGTTTCATCTATAAAAACTATTGCTTCATTCGCATTATCCATTGTTCCGGCATATTCATCAAGGAATTTTTTATTCAGGCTGCTAAACGTATGAAGCTCAATTACAGCAACAAGCTCTCTTTCCGGGAATTGTTTTTTAACTGCGAGTATAGTTGCTTTTAATTTTGAAGGTGAGTGTGCAAAATCTTTATAAACCGCTGTAAAATCATTTTTTGCTAAAAGTTCAAGTCTTCTTGCCGCACCTTTAAAAGAACGAATAGCAGCATAAAAATCGCTATTATTTATTCCTAATTCATTCACTACCAGCCTCGCTGCATTTAAATTAAGCAAATTATGATCGCCAAAAATTTCAAGTGGAATTTCGCCCTCATCAGTTATTAATTTAGTTTGCCCATTATTTAACACGTGGGCCGGCAAATTATATGGCATCTTTATAAGATCTCCTTCAAATTTGTCGACCAAATTTTTTAGTTCAGAATCTGTCTCAGAATAAATCAACGTTCCGTTCGGCTCAATTGTGTCCAGAAAAATCCTGAACTGTTCTAAATAGTTGTCAAAAGTTGGAAATACGTTAATATGATCCCAGGCTATGCCACTTAATACAGCAATATGAGCTTTATACAAATGAAATTTGGGCCTTCGGTCAATTGGTGAGGCTAAGTACTCGTCGCCTTCGATAATAATTACGGGTGCTTCATCAGTAATTTTTACCATGGTATCAAAACCTTCTAACTGCGCACCAACCAGGTAATCAAAATCCTTCTTATAAAAATTTAATACATGTAGAATCATAGATGTTATGGTCGTTTTGCCATGACTTCCTCCAATAACCACACGTTTTTTATCTTTAGATTGCTCATAAATATATTCCGGGTACGAATATATCTTTAAACCTATCTGCTGCGCTTTTAGCAGTTCCGGATTATCAACCCGTGCATGCATTCCTAATATAACTGCATCCAAATCTGCTGTAATATTATTTTCGTCCCAACCTTGATTTTCGGGAAGAATTCCCTGTTTCTGCAATCTCGTTTTAGAGGGTTCGAATATTACGTCATCAGATCCGGTGACCTGATACCCTTTTTTAGATAAAGCAATGGCTAAATTGTGCATGGCACTACCGCCAACTGCAATAAAATGAACACGCATATAATAAATTAAATGTATTAAAAATCGATTTTGCCTCTCAGGAATTTTGCAGCAACCCAGTCTTTATCGGTTTTCTTGCCAATAAATTTTAAATTCAGGGTTTCTGCCTTTTGGCGAATCATATCTAAATCTTTCCCATCGTAAAATCCGCTTAAATAAATTATTCCCTTATCATTTAAAACTTCAGAATAGCGATCCAGCTGATCGAGCAAAATATTACGGTTAATGTTGGCGATAATGATATCAAACTTCTCGTTTGGAATAACTTCTTTTGATCCACAAAGAACCTTTATATCCGAAGTGTTATTCAAAGCCGTATTTTCGATAGTGCTGTCAAAACAAAGCGGATCGTAATCTATTGCGAGGATTTTTGAGGCGCCAAGTTTTTTCGCCAAAATTGCTAAAATTCCAGTTCCGCATCCCATATCCAAAACTTTCTTGTCAGCAAAATCATCTTCCAGCATCCACTGTATCATCATACTTGTAGTTTGATGATGCCCGGTTCCGAAAGCCATTTTAGGATCAATCACTATTTCGTACGGAAATTCCGGTCGTGCCGGATGAAAAGTTGCCCGCACATAACATTTATCGCTAATTGTTAAAGGCTCAAAATTGCTTTCCCATACTTCATTCCAGTTTTTATGTGGAATCAGATTGATTTCGTAAGAAAACGAGAACATTTCCTGATAATCGGAAAGAGATTCTATTAATAATTCCTCGTTAAAGTTTTCAGCGGGTATGTAAGCTTTAAAACCAAAATCAGTAACTTCAAATGTATCAAAACCGATCTGAGATAAACTGTCTATCAAAAGATCATGCTGATATTCTTCGGGATTTAACAGCGTAAAAACTAATTCTTTGTAATTCATGCTTTATTAAAAGCCTTAATAATATCTACAAAATCTCTGGATTTTAGCGAAGCGCCACCAATTAAACCACCATCAATATCTTCTTTCGCGAATAGTTCCGCAGCATTTTTCGGGTTACAACTTCCACCATACAGAATACTCACGTTCTCAGCAGCGGTATCGCCAAATTTATCTCTAATTTCTTTGCGGATGAAGGCATGAACTTCCTGTGCCTGCTCAGGAGTGGCGGTCAAACCCGTTCCAATTGCCCAAACAGGTTCGTAAGCCAGAATTATGTTTTGAAAATCACTCTCCGGTAAATGGTAAATGGCTTCCTCCAACTGATTTTTAATAACGTCAAAATGTGTATTTCCATTTCTCTGATCAAGCGTTTCGCCGATGCAAAAAATTGGTTTTAAGTTATTTTTTAACACGATGTCCACCTTCTCGGCAAGCAAAGCGTTAGTTTCTCCAAAATACTGACGGCGTTCTGAATGACCTAAAATAACATATTCAGCTCCTACAGACTTAATCATTTCTGCAGAAATTTCGCCGGTATAAGCGCCTTTTTCTGCCTGGTGACAGTTTTGAGCACCCACATGAATATTATTATGTGGCTTAGCAAGCTGGGCCATACTGTTTAAATGAATATACGGCGGACAAACAATTACTTGCTGATCTCCAATTACCTCATCATTAACCATGTTAATTATCTCTGAAAACAGACCAACACCAGCCGTGTAATCCATATTCATTTTCCAGTTTCCTGCGATGATATTTTTTCTCATATATTTTATTTTAGAATGATGATCTCAATTAAAACCGTCGGTGCTTCGCTGTCTCTTCAAAAACATGCGTTAGGATTTTCTTATCAATATCTCCAAATTTAAGATTTCTACGTTCGTAAACTTTCTCTGCAGTTTCAAACATCTTATTTAAAGTATAAACGTCCAAACCCTGCGATCCGCCCCAGGAAAAATCAGGAATAAAATTCCTTGGGAAACCGGACCCGAAAATATTAGCACTTACGCCTGCGACTGTACCGGTATTAAACATCGTATTTATGGCGCATTTTGCATGATCTGCCATAATTAAACCACAAAATTGCAATCCCGTTTTTCGGAAACTCTCCTTATTATAATCCCAAAGCTTAACTTCAGCATAATTATTTTTGAGGTTTGAGTTGTTGGTATCAGCCCCTATATTGCACCATTCGCCTAAAACAGCATTACCTAAATAACCTTCGTGCCCTTTAGAGGAATAAGCCTGAATAACAGAATTATTTATTTCGCCGCCAACACGGCAGTGAGGTCCAATAGTAGTTTGCCCATATATTTTAGACCCCATTTTAATTTGCGAATTTTCGCAAAGCGCAAATGAACCACGTATATGACTGCCTTCCCAAACCTGAGAATTTTTACCTAAATAAATAGGACCGGATTTACAATTAAAGGTAGCACATTCTGCTTCAGCACTTTCTTCAACAAAAATATCATCTCCCAAAATTATATTCGTAGAACTGATATTTGCCGAACTCCTCTTTTTGGTAATCAGTTTAAAATCTCTCCTTATTTCCGCGTCGTTTAGCTTAAAAATATCTTCCGGGAAAACTATTCTGGTAAAATCCCCGCTAAATTCAACATGGCTGTATTTAGTGTAGCTTCTAAAATCAAAACTAGCAGCATCCGTTTCATTTAATTTAACAGCTATTAATATTTCACCTTTGAGTAAAGCTTCGCCCTCAGCTAATTTGTCAATTTTTTCAACCAGATCTTCATCCGGGCAAACCGAACCGTTTATAAAACAATTTGATTCTGAAATTGAAACCGGAAATTTCTCCTGTAAATAGGCGGATGTGAGATATGAGGATTCGGCCTTGAGCCATTTTTCCCATTTTTCTGATATAGTTAAAATACCAATTCGCGTGGCAGCAACCGGACGAGTAAAGGTTAAAGGCAATAAAGAATTGCGGCAATTATCGTCGAAAAGAATTATCCTCATGAAACAAAAATAAAAAAAGTCCCGACTGTTGAGGTCGGGACTTTATGCAAATATTTTAAAGAGAGAATTATTTCTTCTCGTAACGGCTACGGAATTTATCAATACGACCAGCGGTATCAACCAATTTCATTTTTCCAGTGTAAAATGGATGAGATGTGTGAGAAATCTCCAGTTTTACTAATGGATACTCATTTCCATCTTCCCATTTAACGGACTCTTTAGTTTCTATACAAGATTTAGTTAAAAAGGCATATTCGTTAGACATATCTTTAAAAACAACTAATCTATAATTTTTGGGATGTAATTCAGCTTTCATCGTATTCAATACTTTTTAAGAGGTGCAAATATAGAATAAATTATAAATAGAAAAAAGTAAAAACTTAATTTTTCCGAATACGTTTCCAATTGACACTCAAATTTATGGATTTAAAATCAGGACTACCCTGGTGGCTTATTAAAAATGGCCTGTCAGACAATTATAAAGCATTACCATCAGATCTGGAAACAGAAATTGTGATTATTGGATCGGGAATTACGGGTGCTTTAACCGCTCATTTTTTATGCAAGGAAGGAATAAAGTGTGTTATTGTTGATAAACGCATGTCATCCACGGGAAGTACGCCGGCAAGTACAGCTCAATTACAATATGAAATTGACACTCTTTTATGCGATCTAATTGATAAAGTTGGAACTGAAAATGCCGTGGAAAGTTATAAGCTTTGCCTTGAATCCATCAGCAAACTTGAAGAAATAACCAAAGAACTAAACATTGATTGTGATTTCGAAAATAAATCAAGTTTATTTCTGGCTTCTTCGAAAAAAGACGCGAAAGTTTTAGAAAAAGAATTTGACATCAGGAGGAAACACAATCTTCCGGTTGAATATTTGGATGAAAAACAGCTACTTAAGAACTTTAACATTAAACGGCCTGCTGCACTATATAACAATGTATCTGCACAGGTTGATGCCTATACTTTATGTAAAAAAATTCTTGAATATCATATCAAAAACTCAGGCTTAAAAGTTTTCAGTTATACTGAGGTTAAAAAAGTTATTAACCATAAGGATGGGATCGAAATTAAAACGGATAAAGGATTTTCTATAAAGGCCAAAAAAATGGTTTGTGCTCCGGGTTTCGAAAGTGAGTTTTTTTTGAAAGAAAAAGTGATGCAATTGAATTCCACTTATGTGATAATAAGCCGGCCTGTGGAGCAGGAATTATGGAATGAACAATGTCTGATTTGGGAAACTGCAAAACCTTACTTTTATATCCGAACTACTCCGGATAACCGCGTTATTATAGGTGGAGAGGATGAAGAATTTCAGGATCCGGAAAAGAGAGATGCTTTAATGGAAGAGAAAAATGAGATCATTTTAAAAAAATTCAACAAACTATTTCCGGATATACCAATCGAAATCGATTTTTATTGGTGTGGCACCTTTGGCGAAACCAAAGATGGCTTACCTTATATTGGGGAACATCCCGAGCATCCAAATACCTACTTCGCTTTGGGATATGGCGGAAATGGAATTACGTTCAGCGTGATTGCCGCCGAAATAATCCGCGATTTATATCTTAATAAAAGTGATGGTAAAGAAAAAATATTTGCGTTCGGTCGTTAAGAAATTGTTTGGCAAAGCTCTATTAATACGCCATTTGCACTTTTTGGATGTACAAAACAAACTAATTTATTGTCGGCTCCTTTTTTAGGTTGCTCGTTCAATAAAACAAAACCCTGGTTTTTTAGTCGTTGCATTTCTGCAACAATATCGTCTACATCAAAAGCAATGTGATGAATCCCCTCGCCTTTTTTATCAATAAATTTAGAAATAGCACTATCGGGATGAGTAGGCTCCAACAGTTCAATCTTGTTATCTCCCACTTTAAAAAACTCTGTAACTACGTTCTCACTTTCAACTTTTTCAGTTTTGTAACTGGCAATGCCTAATAATTGTTCATAAATATTACTGGCAGATTTTAAATTTTTTACAGCTATCCCGATGTGCTCGATTTTATTCATATAATTGATTTATGGCATAAAAATGACCATTTCAAATGGAATTTGCTAATGATTGCGTTCAATTACTGCGAATAATATTTTGTATATTTGTGCCTGATTTAAACTCAATCTAAATAATAATGAATCTTCCAATATACTTAGATAATAATGCTACTACTCCAATGGACCCACGCGTTCTGGAAGCAATGTTACCTTATTTCAATCAGAAATTCGGAAATGCTGCCAGTCGTAACCATGCTTTTGGCTGGGCCGCAGAAGAGGGTGTAGATTATGCCCGCGAACAAGTTGCTAAATTGATTGGCGCCTCAGAAAAAGAAATTATTTTCACTTCCGGAGCTACAGAATCAGACAACCTTGCAATCAAAGGTGTATTTGAAATGTATAAAGAGAAGGGAAATCATATTATCACTTGCGTTACAGAGCACAAAGCAGTTCTAGATGCGTGTAAACATGTCGAAAAGTTAGGTGCTAGGGTTACATATTTACCTGTTCAGCCAGACGGTTTAATCAGTTTGCAGGATTTGGAAAACGCAATGACGGATAGTACTATTTTAGTTTCTATTATGTATGGAAACAACGAAATCGGTGTTATTCAGCCTATAAAAGAAATTGCAGAAATTGCCCATAAACATGGTGCTTTATTTATGACTGATGCAACGCAGGCGGTCGGAAAAATTCCGGTTGATGTTATTGCAGACGGAATTGACCTTTTAGCTTTCACCGGACATAAAATGTACGGACCAAAAGGAGCTGGCGCATTGTATGTTCGTCGTAAAAATCCAAGAGTTAAAGTTACGGCGCAAATGGATGGTGGCGGTCATGAGCGTGGAATGCGTTCTGGCACTTTAAATGTTCCAGGAATTGTTGGGTTAGGAAAAGCTTGTGAGTTGTGCCGATTAGAAATGGAGGAAGAAAGTAAGCGTTTATCTGCTTTACGCGATAAATTAGAAAACTCTCTGCTTGTTATGGAGGAAAGTTACAGAAACGGAAATCCGGAACACCGTTTACCGCATGTTGCTAATATTTCGTTTAAATATGTAGAAGGCGAAGGTTTAATGATGGCTATGAAAGATCTGGCTGTTTCTTCAGGTTCTGCATGTACATCTGCTTCTTTAGAACCATCTTATGTGTTAAAAAGTCTTGGTTTATCCGATGATTTAGCGCATTCATCTATTCGTTACGGATTGGGGCGTTTTACAACAGAAGAAGAAGTTGATTTCGCGATAGCACAATCTATGAAAGCAGTAAACCACTTACGCGAACTTTCTCCACTTTGGGAAATGTTTAAAGAAGGTGTAGATTTAGATTCTGTTGAGTGGGCAGAACACTAAAATTGATATCAAAAAATTAAATTTCACTATTAAAAAAATATATAGCCATGGCTTATTCAGATAAAGTAATTGATCATTATACCAATCCACGCAATGTGGGCACATTAGACAAAAGCGCAAACAGCGTAGGTACAGGTTTAGTGGGCGCTCCCGAGTGTGGTGACGTAATGCGTTTACAAATTCAGGTTGATGGTAATCACATGATTACTGATGCTAAATTCAAAACTTTTGGTTGCGGTTCGGCAATTGCTTCTTCATCTCTGGCAACAGAATGGTTAAAAGGAAAATCTATTGATGAAGCAATGAAAATTGACAATATGGATATTGTTGAAGAATTAGCTTTACCACCGGTAAAAATTCACTGTTCTGTTTTAGCAGAAGATGCTATAAAGGCGGCAATAAATGATTATCGTGTGAAAAATGGTTTAGAAGCTTTAGTAAGCGAAAAATCGCATCACTAATTAGTATTTGGTAATTAGTATTTTGTTAACAGATTTCATTCTGTGATGCTATTTACTCCATATTATGTACTTAGGAATAAATAAATGGTTACAGTAACAGATAAAGCTAAAAGTAAGGTAGAAGAACTCATGCAACAAAACGGGCTGGATCAATCGCACTTTTTGCGGGTTTCAGTTCAGGGAGGCGGATGTTCTGGCTTATCTTATAAATTAGATTTTGATAATGAAGAAAAACCGGGCGACCAGTTTTTTGAAGATCAGGGTGTGAGAATGGCTTTGGATATGAAATCGTTTTTATATCTGGCCGGAACCGAACTTGATTTTTCTGACGGATTAAATGGAAAGGGTTTTAATTTCCATAACCCCAACGCAACCCGCACGTGTGGTTGCGGCGAAAGTTTTTCTGTATAATATTAAACAGTCTTATCATCTTTGATAGGGCTTTAACAAAAAGGGCTCAGCATTGGGCCCTTTTTGTTTTTTGATATGATTGTGTTTATACTTGTCAAATAATACATCACGTTATTTATCCAAATCTCTTTACATGAATTTAATAACCGAATCCACAACAATTCCAAGGTTATTACGAAACGTTGTTAAACATGTTCATCCAGAAGGAAATACCTTTTTAATTCATAAAGTAAAGGATACCTGGGAAGAAATCAGTTATAAACAGGTTTTGCAAAAAGCCGATGCTATTTCTGCCTATTTTCTGGAAATGGGAATTCAAAAAGGAGATCGTTGTGCCTTAATTATAGAAAATTCGCCTGACTATGTCTATTACGATCAGGGATTGCAGCAAATTGGAGCAGTAAATGTTTCTATCTATCCCACTTTAAGTGAAACTGAAGTTGAATATATCTTAAAAGATTCGGGCGCTAAAACTATTTTGGTGGGAAGCACTTTCCTGTTTAAGAAAATTCTAAAAATTGCCGACAACTGCCCGGAGCTGCAACGCATAATTCCTGTTTTTGACGACTATCAAAAATTGATGGTCAAAAATATTAACGCCGGTGTTTTAAGTTTTAAAACTTTAATTACCGAAGGCGAATCGTGTTTAAAATCATTTCAGCATGCGCTGGATAAAGCTCGTGAGGAAGTTCAGCCATCAGATATATCATCTTTAATTTATACTTCCGGTACTACCGGAATTCCAAAAGGCGTAATGCTGACTCATTCTAACTTTGTTGAGAATGTAAAATGCTGCCTTCAGCAAATTCCTGTTATTGATGAGAATGAAACTTTTCTTTCATTCTTGCCTCTCTCCCACGTTTTCGAGCGCACAGCAACCTATCACGTTTGCCTGACAAAAGGTTGTAAGATTGCATTTTCTCAAAGTTTGGAGTTACTGGCCAAAAATATGGGCGAAGTGAGACCCACTGTTATGAGTTGCGTTCCGCGATTATTAGAGCGCATTCATGATAAAGCCATGAAAAACGGGACTTGTGCAGGAGGAACCAAGGCGAAGATATTTTTGTGGGCGATAAAAATTGGCAAGAAAAATCGTCAGGTTTTAGAATCCGGAAAGAAACCAAACTTCATTTTAGCCATGCAACATAATCTTGCCGAAAAATTAGTTTTCAGCAAGATCAAAGAAAAAACAGGCGGGCGATTAAAGTTCATGCTTTCCGGCGGAGCTGCGTTACCTAAGAATGTAGGTGAGTTTTTCGGAAATTTGGGTATAAAAATCTTAGAAGGTTTCGGTTTAACCGAAACATCACCCGTAATGTCGGTTACAGAATATCACCGTCAGGTTTATGGAACCGTTGGCCGCGTAATCCCTGGAATAGAAGTCGGCATTCAGGATGTAGA
>JBDTLL010000007.1:0-25584 GCA_039934815.1 Daejeonella sp.
CCAAGCCTTGTACTAATCTGTACAAGGCTTTTTTTATGACATCTATTTTCTCAATGTCATAAACGACAATTTAAATTTATTTGTAATATTATTGTCTTCAATGATGCGTTAACATCTTCAAACTATTAAAATACGTATTTTAAGAGCATCAATTAATTTGAATTATATATGAAGTATTTGAATAAATATCTTTTACTACTGGCAGTCAGTATTTTACCTTATCTCGGTATTGCTCAGAGTACAGATTCTCCTAAACCCAACTGGCAAAATTTAGACCTTAAGCAGGATGGTGTATTTGGTATAAGTACAGAGAAAGCTTATAAAGAGTTGTTAAAAGATAAAACATCCAAGCCTGTTCTGGTTGCTGTTATAGATGGTGGAATTGATGAAGAGCATGAAGATTTGAAATCTGTTATGTGGAAGAATTCTCTGGAAATAGCTGGAAATAACCTCGATGATGATAAAAATGGCTACGTTGACGATATCTATGGATGGAATTTTATAGGCGGAACAAAAGGTGATGTTCAATATGATAACACAGAACTTACCCGTCTTATCCGTAAATTCCAGCCAAAGTACGGTGCGGCTTTAAATACAACTCCCTTTAATGATACAGAACGCAAAGAGTTTTTGGAATATCAGAAACTAATTGCAGCCTATATGGATGAGCTGCAGAAGGCGAAGATGGGTTATGAGAATGTATCTTTGTTTAAGCGTTATTTAGATGAGATCAAATCTAAAATGAAAATAGCTAAACCAGTTATTGATGATTTTGATAACTACAAGCCAGCTAACGAAATTGAATCACGGGTTGTTAAAGGAGTTAAATCTGAATTGAAGAAAGAGCCGGATTTCAATAAACTGGAAAAAGACTTAGATGAAGCTTTGAAATACTATACTACATTGATTAAATATCACTTAAATCTGGATTTTAACTCCCGTGATACGGTAGGGGATAACTATTCAAATAGTAATGAGCATTTCTATGGAAATTCTGATGTAACCGGACCAGATGCTGAACATGGGACCCACGTTGCCGGAATAATTGGCGCTGTAAGAACTAATGATTTAGGCGTTAAAGGTGTAGCTTCCAATGTTCAGATAATGAGTGTAAGAACTATCCCTGATGGTGATGAAAGGGATAAAGATGTAGCCAATGCCATTCGGTATGCTGTAGATAATCGTGCTAAAATTATAAATATGAGTTTTGGTAAATCATATGCGTGGGATAAAAAGGTTGTAGATGATGCCGTGAAATATGCCATGTCTAAAAATGTTTTACTCGTTCACGCTGCTGGTAATGATGGAATGAATACCGAGAAGGAAAACAATTTCCCGACAAGAATCTATACGGATAGTTTAGGCCATAACACCGGCCGGGCTGATTTATGGATTGAGGTTGGTGCTTCCAGCTGGAAAGATGACGAGGAGCTAGTTGCTGACTTTTCTAATTTCGGAAAAAAATCGGTTGATGTTTTTGCCCCCGGTGTTAAAATTAACTCGACAATTCCAGGATCAAAATATAAAGAAAATGATGGCACCAGTATGGCCTCGCCTGTTGTAGCCGGCCTTGCCGCATTAATATGGTCTTATTATCCGGATCTGTCTGCAGCACAGGTTAAAGAATCAATATTAAAATCTGTTGTGAAAGTTGATCATAAGGTTAAAATTAAAGAAGACGGAAATTCTAAAAAGGTTAGTTTGGATGAAATTTCTACTACCGGCGGAATTGTAAACGCTTATAATGCAATACAGGTAGCCTCAAAAATGACCCCAATTGCTGGTTCAAAAATTTCTCAGACAGAAAGTAAGACTAATTAGAATTTTTCACTGTTAAAAAAAACTCCTGTAAAATATTTTTACAGGAGTTTTTTTATGATCGGTTTGCAGCGTTTAAAAATTTAAACCGCCTTTAAGTGAGATATAATTTCCTTCATTCGACATTCCGTAACTGGATGATACCAGAAACTTGTTAAAGAAATTCAGCCATATCCCCGGTCCGTACGCTTGGTGCCATCCATTTGATTCTGGATTGTCTGAATACACCCTTCCGGAATCAAAAAAGCCGAATAGACCCACATTTCCTGTAAAGAGATAATTCCTGAAGTTTGTAAGTTTAAATCGTAATTCAGAATTCTGATAAAGGTAAGATCTGCCAGAGAATCTGTTATTCCTATAACCTCGTAAATTAGTGTTATTTCCTAATGAATTTGCCTGGAAGAACTTATAATCGCCCACATTTGTAGCTCCTCCAATTCGTATAGCTGCCGTAACGGGAAACCTGAAATTTGGTGTGGCATAAAATGAAATATCTGATTTTAACTGTAAATATCTATCAGCCTGGTTCTTTATCTCATTAAAATAATTTGCCTGCATATTTAATCTTACACCAGAGCCCGGTGTTATCGGATTATCTACGAAATCAATATCAGCAAAGGTTCGTATCGATGCATATTTTGAAGGATTCTGAATATCATCGGCTTCCGGAAAATTGGCTGAAGTGATGTATCGGTTTTCTGGCTTTTCTACTCTAAAATATTCATATCCGGGGCCAACTCCAATTTTAAATGCTTTGGTAAACCGATGCTGGAAGAAAGTTTTAACACTCAAATTCCTCGTCCGTATCCGGAAATAATCTATATCATCGCCCACATTTATGGTTGAATTACCCTGTCCGTAATAATTAAATGTGTACTTAGGTCCGTTATAATTCGCGTTTAAAACAATATCGTTATTTGGGCCGAATAAGCTATAGAAATTGGCCGCATAGCGGATGGTGTAGGCGCCAGTTTTAGGTGCATAATTCCCGATAAGGCTTTGATCATAGCTATAAGGCTGTTTTCTGAAACCATAATGTTTTATTCCATATCCGCCACCAAAAAATAAACCATCATCCGCGTTATAATCAATTGAAGGCTTAATGCCTGCTTTATCATAAGTGAATGAATTAATACTATAGTCATTAACCCAGCTATTTTTTGATAATCTTAGTGCTGTATTAGAACCGGCCTTAATGTGATTGTCTTCTGTATTTACATCATAAACTAGGGTTCTGCCCGTTCCGTTATCCGTTATGTCGTCTTTACCGTTTCCGCCAATAACCCGCACTTTTATTGCATTGGTAGAAGAGCCTTCAATCAGAACGCTGTCCCGACCGTCTAAAGCAAATAAATTTAATTCTTGTGTTTCATCGTTGTCGAACACGCGATCATAAATTTTATTATCAATCTTTTCGTTTTTATCTATCTTAAATATGGTTAGGTGTGAAGTTTTTTCTCCCCTGTCTAGTTTGAAAAATTCTTTTTTATCAGACCCCGAAATTGTTATTTCATTTGCTAAAACATCGTAATAAGTCTCTGCAACCTCTAGTAATTGATTTCTTCGTGAAATCAATTTATCAATTATTTCCTGCCCGGATTGAGAGAAAACGGCTGAAGGCATTTTTTTAACAGACGTCATAATAATATTGTCGGTTAACTCTTTCTGCATGTCAGCAGCTATTTCCTTCCAATCATCCTTACTTAGTTTATTCAAGAGATTTCTGTCGAGATTTCTGGCTGCGATAGAAAGTTCAGCAGGATCTTTAATTTTTAGACCAAAGTTTTGAATATCCGGAAGCAGTTCGCTAATCAGGCTAGGGATTATACCGTCAAATTTGGTAAATGCCTGATCTCTGTCCCTCGGAATTGGTCTGAACAAAGTTCCTTTTTTCTTTTTAAACTCTGCCCAACGCCACTGATCTTCATGCCTGTCCCAGTCGCCAATTAAGATATCAAACAGCCTTGCTCTTAAAAACATCTTTTGATCAACTTCATTGTCATTATCTTCACGGATTTTTTTGTACATCGTATTGGTACTAACCGCATTTTTTGCGTTTCCAAAAGAGTTAAAGTCTGAAACGTCTTCATCAGGCTTGGCTTCAATTATTCCTAATCGTCCACCAATTTGCTGAATGTATGGGCCCAGCAGGGTTGAGTATGGCATATAAACCAGTTCTGGATTTGTATGATAAATTCCTGCGGCTTTCGCCATGCTCGGAATCATGAGCGCTCCAAAAGGATGTGCAGATGATATTTGATCCTGAACAATATCTTCTGCAAAGGTTTTTAGAAAACTTTCTGGAAGTAATGCCGATGGATTTTTATCTACTGTTCTGAATTGATAGATATTTCCGTCCTTTCCTTTCAATTGTAAACTGGTGGTCTGGTGTCCGCCGCCCATTTTAACAGGAGTTAACCCTCCGGCAAAGCCGTTTAAGTCTAAATACTTAACTTTTATAGGCATTGCCCAGGTATCCCGATAATGTTCGCCGAAAAGAGATCGTTTAAAGTTTCCGGCTTTATAGCCAGATCCCGCGACAAGAACCTTGCTGCTATCCTGGTAGTTAGCCAGTTTTTCTTTCAAAGTTTTTGTAGGATTTTTAGGAGGTATAGCGTATAAAGGCGTTCTGTAAACTATTTTGCCTGTAGCTCCGTCTCCTTCTGGTTGCCAGAATTCTACCCAGCATTGACCATTACTGTAATAATTTAGGCGGGCGAATCCTTTTGCGCCGCCGCCACCGTAAGCGAATAAAGCGTCATTACCCTTTATCATTGAGGTAGATTTACTTCCTGCTCCACTAATAATATGATTGATATCCTTGTATTTGTTTAGCTGAAGTGCATGTTCATGGCCGGTAGCAATAACTACATTTTTTTCATCTTCTAATATTGATAATAAACCTCTTTTTAATTGCTGATAATCTTTATTTGAAAGATCTTGTCTTGATATTCCATACTGTCTCAACAACGGATAAATAGCGCCAATAACCGGAAGGGGGATATAATAATTATCTCTTACAAGCGTAAGCGGAAAAATGTAATCTTTTAGCGTAAAATATCCGCCATGACGGCCATTACTAAACAGGGGATGATGTTGTGCCAGCACTATGTTTTTTCCATGATTACGGACAATAATATCCTGAATCTGCTCAATAACATCCAGTCTGCTGGAAGAGGTACAGCCGTTATCCGGCGCTAAAGGTTTTTCATATTTAGAGAGCCACCATTCACTGTCAATTACAATAACAACCAAATTGTCATTCAGCTGAAGCTCTATTGGCCCGCCGCAACCATTCGTTGGCAAAAAGACATCTGCTGTATCCAGATATTGTTCAACAAATTGTTCCTCCCGGTTTAAAGCCTGCAAGCCTCCCGGACGGCTTTCATTCCAGTCATGATTTCCGGGAATAAAGATTTTTTTCCCTTTAAAATTTTTAACCGTATTCATTTGGGCGCTAATACGCCTTTCTTTTTCTTCGCGGTCATTTGCACCTGGTTCCGGCAAACCTGTCTCGTAGATGTTGTCTCCTAAAAATATAACTACATCTTTAGGATTAGACGTCAGCGCTATAGAGTCTGCACCGCCTCCGGGCATTAATAATGTATCTTTTTGGTAAAGCTGCGTTTGCAATAGTTTAAGAACCGGTTCCTGTTTGTCCTTACTCGGATTACCGGCATCGCCAATTAAAAAAATTGAATAATTTAATTGTAACGTATCCGGGCTATTGGCTTTCTCCCAGTTTTTTTGACTTTTGTCGTAAAATGGTTTTGTACTAATACATGCATTGACCGCTAAACAAGACAGTAATGCAATTATTGAGCGTAGTATTTTAATTCGCATATTTCATTTCAATGATGTTTCCTGATCCTTTTCCTCCGCTCTCATTCGATATATAAAGTTTGCCATTTGGAGAAAAAGCAATTCCTTCGGGTTGTCGGAAATCTTTTCCATCAACAATGTATACCTTTTTTAAATCTCCAGATTCGGATAAAATTGCCAGAATATTGTTTAAAGACGAAAGCATCATAATATCTCCGTTTTCCGGATTAACAGTCATCGAAGATGTGTGAAATACTTTGCTGATGTTTTGGTTCCCTAATGCTTTCAAAAACTTTTTTGAAGTTTCTTCTATGGCATCACCTTTAAAATATTTTTCTATCTCTTTAACATTTAATGAATAGACAGATTTGGTATCTAATTGTAAGCTGGTAAGATCGAATGGATATACCTGTTTGTTATCCTCAGATTTATCTAAATTTCTGCCTTTAACACCAATCAGCAATCGATTTTTTTTAGGCTGATAAGCAATACTCTCTATATCGTTCTTTTTGCTTAATGGTGTATTAATACTTGTAGTAATGGGAGTTTCACTTTCAAAATTTTTAATTTGATAGATAACGCCCGAACTATTTATAATATAAATATCTTTTCCAACAATTGCCAGATCTTCATAATCGCCAATATCACCAAACTTCAATTGTCTGGTAATTTTCTTTTCTTTCAGATTGTAAAAATAAAGAATTCCATTTTCATCTTCAATTCCCGTAACCAATGAATCATTTATAAAAGAAATTCCTGAAATTTCATCAAGTTCTTTGGGCATATCATAAATATGTTGTTGTTTTAGCTCTGCAGCTTTTTCATTAAATTTATCTTTAATCTTAGATTGTGGATTAATGGGATTATTGCAGGCAAGGGCGACTCCAGCCAGCAATATTAAAATGTATTTGTACATAATTGGGATTTTAATGATCAGTAATTTACTATAATCATACCAAATAAATAAGTGGAAGCTTATATATAGGATGGCACAGTTTTTTCTATTGTTTTTGAAAACTTTTTAAATATTTAGTATGAAAAATAATCCTATGATAAAAGATGTTGCGGAATATGTTTTTAATCTATTTAAAGACAAGCTTCCCAACGATTATGTTTATCACAATTACAATCATACTTTAGATACCGTTAAGGGTTGTAAAAAACTTGCCAAATCATACAATCTTTCCAGTAGAAAATATGAGGTTTTGATGCTTGCTGCATGGTTCCATGATACAGGTTATATTGAGACTTATCAGGATCATGAAGAAGCAAGTGTAAAGATAATGAAGGATTACCTGAATGGTAATTATTCGGATGAAGATATTGCTGAAATTGAATCACTTATCTTGTCTACTAAACACGGTTCAACTCCTGATGGTTCTCTGCAGGAAATTTTGCATGATGCAGATTATATAAATCTGGGAACTAAGAAATTTTGCCATCGTGCAGACTTGTTGAGAATTGAGTGGGAAAGAATTCTTCATAAAAACTATTCTGAAATGGAATGGGCGCAACTCCAGCTTCAGTTTTTAATTAATACTACATTTAAAACCGAAGAAGCTATTTTATTATTTGATTCGAAACGTGAAGCAAATATTTTAGAACACCGTCAGTTGGTAGAAAAGTTGCAAAGAAAAGAAGATAAAATGGCGATTGCCAAAAAGCCAAAGCCGGTTAAAGAAGGCAGAGGAATTGAAACTCTGTACCGGTCTGTATATGCCTATCATATCAATCTGACATCTATTGCTGATAACAAAGCAAATATCATGATCAGCATAAATACAATTATAATTTCATTGGTAATTACATTATTTGGTACAGGTTTTACCTTTAGCAGTTCTGACCAGATAGGTCGGATACGCTTTGTTTTTCCAATGGCTTTCCTTTTGCTTTCTAGTTTAACTGCTGTGGTTTTTGCCATTTTATCTGCACGACCAAATGTGACTTCTAAAGAGAAGTACGAGCTAACTAAAAAAGAAAGCAGTATTTTGTTTTTTGGAAACTTTGCTCAATTACAGTTGAAAGATTTTGTTGAGCAGATCAAATATTTAAAAGACCAGAAAATTGAGCTTTATGACAACATGTCTGTAGACATTTATCATTTGGGTAGTGTTCTGGTTAAAAAATATAGATTGTTAACCTGGTCTTATAATGTGTTTATGGGAGGAATGATTTTGTGTGCCGTTGCTTTCGTGGTAATTATGTTGTTTTCTTACTAACTTTTAAAGCTGAAACCAATTCAACGTCGTCCATAAATTCCATTTCATCCAACGTAATATAATGGTAACCAACATCACCGATGTAGTCATAAGATTCCATTCCGGTGTGAAGCTCTTCCCAGTGGAAATATTTTTCTAAATTTTTACTGTTTTTAACTTTAGCCAAATATTTATCGGTCATCAAAACATAATTAAGTTCATAAATTCCATTTTTTAGGAGTTTATGAGCTATGATCACATCTTCGCCTAATAATTTAATGCGACCTTTAATATTTGAAAAACTGATATGGCCGTAATGTATCACGATTTTTAAGCCCAGCTGATTATCGCCCAAATACTTTTTATATTCTTCAGGTTTTGTTTCCTGTAAGTTTTTCAGGAAATCTGAAAACGTTTTATAGATGTGCTTACACTGTTCGGCAACTTTTTTAATAGATGGCAAGCGCCCTGTTCTATAAAAAAAAATTGCATCTCCCTCAATTTCGCCAACATTCATATGTAATTTATTAGCTTCAATTAATTTACGAAGCAGTGCCGGGATAACATCTTTGGTAAACTGAATATCTGCGGTAGCAATAAATTTAGTAAAGCCGGTTATATCTGGTACACAAAAAAAAGTCGGAGTTAATCCGTTTTTATTTTCCATTGGTAAAATTAGATTCTAAAAATAATGCTTACGAATCAGTTGAGGTAGAGTTTCTTAATATATTTTTTTAATCGCATTTAATTCAAAACAAAAATGCTAAATTATAATATTAAAAAAAGCCCCTAACAGGGGCTTTATGTAGCGGGGAGCAGGATCGAACTGCCGACCTCAGGGTTATGAATCCTGCGCTCTAACCATCTGAGCTACCCCGCCGTTTTTTAGCTTTTAAAACAGAGTTGCAAATATAGCGGAAAATACTTTTCTTTAGAAACAAATGTTAAAAAAGTCACAATTGTTTATCTGATATCAGGATGCTCGAAAAAAAGAAGTTTAATCTGGAGTACGAAGTGAATTCTTCTCCCAAAATTTTATTTACATTTTTAAACGAACCTAATGGCTTGGCGCAGTGGTTTGCTGACGATGTTAGTTACCGAGATCAGATATATACTTTTACCTGGGATGATGAAGAGCAAAAGGCTAAGCTTCTGTCTATCAAGGAGAATAAACTTGTAAAATTTAAATGGATTGATGATGATCCTCACTGTTATTTTGAAATGGAAATTCTGCAGGACGAATTAACAAATGATGTAGCCCTGTCAATAACAGACTTTGCAACAGACGAAAGCCTGCAGGACCGACGTTTAATTTGGGATAATCAAATTCAATATTTAGTAAGCGTTTTAGGCGCTTAGGGATAAAATTCCCTATTTTTACAACGTGAAAAAAGTATATCTCCTGGTTTTTAAGGCGTTCTTACGACCGTTTATCGTCACGTTTTTCATTGTAATGTTTATTTTGTTGATGCTGTTTTTATTTAAATACATCGACGATCTTATTGGAAAAGGGTTTGAGTGGTTCGTAATTCTTGAATTACTTTTCTACGCTTCTGCTACCAATGTAGCCATGGCACTTCCGCTGGCAATTTTGCTTTCTTCAATCATGACTTTCGGCAGCCTTGGCGAAAATTATGAATTAGTGGCTATCAAATCTGCCGGAATATCTTTGCAAAAGGCCATGATGCCACTAATTGTGGTGGTGAGTTTATTGAGTGTAAGCGCATTTCTTTTTTCAGATTATATGCTTCCGGTAGCTAATCTCAAAATGGGTTCTTTATTATATGATGTAAGGAATCAGAAATCTGCTTTTTTAATAGACGAGGGGATTTTTAACAGTAGCATACCGGGATATTCTCTTCGTGTGAAAAAGAAAGATTCTGATGGGCAAACGCTTCATGATTTAATTATTTACGATCATAATACAAATAACGGCAGCGTACTGCTTGCCAAAAAGGGAAGGATGTATCGCACCGCTGATGATCAGACTTTAGTTTTAAAACTGGATGATGGCGTTAGATATGAAGAAACTCCCGGTGAAGGTGCAAGTTACGATCAAAGGCAGCGTTTAACGCGTTTCAGGTTTAAGCAAACAGAGCAAAAGTTTGATCTCTCCGGATTTAAATTACAGCGTACAGATGAAAATTTATTCAAATCTAACTACGCAATGCTCAATTTGAAGCAGTTGAGTCTGTACAGGGACTCGTTTGAAGTTAAGGTGGATAGTAACCTGAAAACAACATTTCCTGATCTTAAAATATACTATCATCCGCGGGAGCGAATTATTAATCCAGATTCTGTTAAAAAAGATTCTCTGAAAACTCCTTTAAAAATTGGAAAATACGTGAACATTCTGGACGTATTACCAAAGGGCGCCAAAGTTGTAGCAATACAGAATTCCAGAAATGAGATCAATTCCATTAAAGAAGTTTTAAAAAATAAAATTGAAGTAGATGAAGCTAACCGAAGTCGCGTACGCGGATTTATGATTGAGTTTCATAAAAAATTTACGCTCTCCTTTTCCTGTTTGCTTTTATTTTTTATTGGAGCGCCCTTAGGTGCAATTATCAGACGGGGAGGTTTGGGCTTACCGGTTGTAGTTTCTGTTCTGTTTTTCCTCCTTTATCATATAATTTCTACAATTGGCGAAAAATCGGTAAAAGAAGGTACTTTGTCTCCATTTTTAGGTATGTGGATGGCCATAATCGTTCTAACTCCTCTCGGGATATTCTTAACCTACAAAGCTACTGTCGATTCAGTTTTGTTTGATATCGATCTGTATAAAGGCTTTTTTAGAAAACTATTTACTTTTAAAAAATCCCCTGAAAAGGGAAATTAGAGCCTTATTCTTATTGCACTTGCTTGACGGATTAATTTGATTATCAAAATTATCATCAAAAGAAATAATTAGATTTGTATCCTGATTTTAATGCGAATAAACCCTCATTTAAGGATAAATCTGATATTATATTCGCAATAATTCTCCGTAAAACTCCTTATACGTATGCTCAACACAATTGAAGAAGCAATAGATGACCTTAAAGCTGGTAAAGTTATTATAGTTGTTGATGATGAAGACCGCGAAAATGAAGGCGATTTTTTAACCGCTGCAGAAAACGCAACTCCAGAGGTTATTAACTTTATGGCCCGCCATGGCAGGGGTTTGATATGCGCTCCTTTAACAGAAGAACGTTGTGATGAGTTACGACTTGATTTAATGGTTGGAAATAATACGGCTACTCATGAAACCAATTTTACCGTTTCAGTAGATTTAATTGGCAGTGGCTGTACAACCGGAATTTCTGCTACAGACAGATCTAAAACAACGTTGGCATTAATAAATCGGGATATCAAACCTGAAGATTTGGGTCGGCCAGGTCATATTTTTCCACTTCGTGCCAAAAAAGGTGGCGTATTACGCCGTGCCGGGCATACTGAAGCTGCCGTAGATCTTTCCAGACTTGCTGGTTTTGAGCCGGCAGGTGTTATTGTGGAAATTATGAATGAAGATGGAGAAATGGCCAGATTGCCAGATCTTCTTGAAATAGCAAAGCAGTTTGATCTTAAAATAATCTCAATTGAAGATCTGATTTCATATCGCTTAAGTACGGAGTCATTAATTAAAAAAGAGGTTTCTGTTAAGCTGCCAACAGATTGGGGTGAGTTTGAAATGGTTGCCTATACACAAATAAATACCGGTGATCATCATATTGCATTGGTAAAAGGTAGTTGGGAGGCTGATGAGCCCGTGTTGGTTCGCGTGCATAGTTCTTGTATTACAGGCGATATTTTTGGCTCATGCCGATGCGATTGCGGTCCGCAGTTACACCGGGCAATGCAAATGATTCAGGAAGAAGGGAAAGGTGTAATTATTTACATGAATCAGGAAGGACGTGGAATTGGACTGATCAATAAATTGCATGCATACAACCTGCAGGAAAATGGTTTAGACACGGTGGATGCCAATTTACAGCTAGGTTTTAAAATGGATCAGCGTGACTATGGTATTGGTGCGCAGATGCTTCGCAGCTTAGGCATTAAGAAAATGAAATTAATGTCTAATAATCCCACCAAAAGAGCTGGTTTGATTGGATATGGATTGGAAGTAGTAGAAAATGTGCCTATTGAAATTAAATCTAATGAGCACAATGAACTCTATCTGAGAACCAAGCGTGACCGGATGGGTCATTCCATTATGAAAAATAGCTAACTATTTATCCGTTTCTTCTTTATCCTCAGTTTTAGTTGCCACAGTGTTTTTACTGGCCTCTAATTCTTGCTTCCGGCGTTCTTCACGGCGTTTTCTACCTATTAGTGTGCTTAGAAATTCGCTTGCATTATCAAATTCCTGGCGATATACCAAGCCCAGCGCACTAACATATTCAATGTTAGAATTTAGAAAATTTCGGTTATTCAACCTGTTGGATGCACGTAAGATTAAACTTCCGTCTTTGTTAATTAAGTACTGAGCTTCAACATCACGTGCTACGGATGATCCGCCAAGAACATCAAAATCTTTTAATTGCGATCTTGGATCAGTAACTCCACCGGTAAGTATCAAACGACCGCCCAGCAAACGCAATGAAGCGCTGGCTTCATTGAAAGAACGGATGTTGAAATCCACAAAGTTTAAGTTCAGCGTTTGTGTGATCACATTGTTCAGCTGATTGAAAAATAATTCGGCGCCTGCATTTACAAATGTTGGTGTGAGCGCAAATAGATCTGCCCCGGTTCCGGGAGTAAAGCTTCTTCGGATAATTAAACTGATGGCTTGCTGGTTAACATTATTTACATCACTCAAATAACTTTGCAATTCGTCTTTTATATAAGCATCTGCAGGAAAATTGAGATCGAAAACAATATCCGGCTGCAATAAAGATCCTTTTAAACTCATAACCGCTTCTGCCAATACCCGCTGATCTCCTCCCTCGTTTCTTCCTGCTGCATCGTAAAGTGGTTTTATAGAAGTTCTGGCGCTATAAATTGCATTCAGGTTAATGGCGGCTTCAGTTGGATTACCCGTCCAGCGGATGGATCCTCCTTTTCTGATTTCGAAAATTTTATTGATAACGTCCTGCGCAGTAAATTCAAACTTTCCCTCACTAATCAAATAATCGCCATACATCTCAAAATCTCCCAGACTTGTGATTCTTAAATCCAGAGCGCCATCGCCACGTCCATTTAATTTACCCAGATCTGTAATAATATTAACTTCGGATTTTTCATCTACACGCAAATCAAATTGCATGGTCAGACCCTTGAATGACGTTTCTTTTTTAACTGTTAGGTTTGAATCTTTGGCCACAAATGTTATAAAATCATTATCTCTTACCGTTTCTGAAGAATTTAAGGGAATGCTGAATACAGTTCCTTCTTCTGTATTGGCATCGATCTTAATTTTCATATTGTCGGTTGGCCCATTGAAGCTAAAAACACCAGATCCGTAGGCCGTTCCGTAATACAATGGATTGTCTTTTGACGTAGTGTTTAATGCCATAAAATTATTGGCCACCAAAGTAAGGTGAATGTCCGGATTGTTCGGATTTGCCAGGTCTACTGTACCGTTTGCTATCGCTTCGTGTTCATTAACATCTTTTAAAATAAGATTGTCTAATTTTAAAACACTGTTTTTAATCGTGATATTATCTGTTAAATGGTAGGGTGTTTTTAAATATATAACCGTCATTTCAGCATTCTTCAAACTTAGGTTTCCATTAATTTTTGGACTTAAAAGCTTGCCCGTAACCTTGAGGTCTGCTGAGACTTTTCCGTTTAAATTTGAAACGAGTTTTTTCAGGAAGGGTTGAAAAATAATGATCTCATTATTATTCATCTTCACATCCATATCCAAATTATTCTGATCGCTGTTTGCATTATAAGTTCCCGCAATATCCAGAGCTTTGGTACTACCTTTCAGAATGTCCATTTTAACATTTACCAGCTTGGTAGAATTATCATAATCTGCGGAAAGCGAGAGATCTCCAATTGCAATATTATTATACTGTAAGGTATCTATGGTTAACGCAGCTTCTATTCGGGGCGTTTTATTTATAGCGGCAACTTTTGCGTTTCCATTGAGTTCTCCTTTTAGATTTATACCTAATGAACTGGTTAATGGATCAAATGTGGTTAATTTAAATTTGTTAAAACCAATTACCAATTCATCATCCGGATCGTCTGAAATAACACCATTAACCGTTAATAACTGATTGTCTCTAAAAAGTTCGAAGTCGCTGATAAAAGTTTTACCGTTTTCAAATTTAAAAGCAACTTTATCCTGAATTCTCCATATTTCTTCATTTATGATTACATCTGAAGGTAAAATGCTCAAATCTGCTATTGAGTTTACACCGCTCCTAAACTCAACTAATCCGTTTAAATCCAGTTGGTTTATAGCCGTTTTATCCGAAAGTTTAATGTTGAGTTTTAAACTGTCGTTATTTAAAATATTGGCAATGTTGACATTTTTGATGTATAGGTTTTCGGTTAAATCAACCTGATCTGATGTAATAAATAAATTCAGTGCAAGCGGGGTAGTGGTTTGGTCAATAATCAGATTGTTGATCCTTATTTTTTTGTAAGTAATCAGTTTCGCAAAACCACTCAGGTTTGCAATATTCTGTTCGGAATTAAATAGACCCGTTATACTTGCCTGCTCCGGAATTTTTATATCCGGAAAGAATAATAAACTTAGAGGTTCAAAGTATTTTAAATTCAGGCTAAATTCAAAATTCTGTGGCCTGGGCTTTACCATATTTACATCCAGAGAGGGGATATACGTTTTAGCAACAGATTTAAAGTAAGATGGCAGTGTATTCAGATCATATTCGCCTTTAATACTTGCGTCTAAAATGTCTGAATTTATTTTAAGTTCCCGATTCCTGCCAATACCAATGGCTGATAACTGGACGGAGTCTACAACAAATGAAGTTTCAGAGTTTGTAAATCTAACGTTTTGGATATCGAAGCTACCCTGAATGTTATCCAGATTGTTGCCCGTAAAACTAGTTACCATATCAGCTTCTATCTGTACGGTATCTTTCGATAGTTTCAGTTCATACAAATTTGCGCCTCGCACTTTGGCGTTAAAATCAAAAATTGGAACATTTGAGCCGAAATTTACACCTCCGTTAAAATCTAAATTTAAGTTTCTGTCGTTAACTTTTACAAGACCTTTAAATAGGTTTTTGCCATAAGTTCCGTCAACATTTATATTGGAATAACGATAGCCGTTAAAATCAAAATAAGTTACATTACTTTTAATCTGTTCCCTGATATTTTTAATATTAAATCCGCTGCCTTTAACATTAGCTACCAAAGTTGTGCGGCCCAGTTTTCCGTTATCGAGCAGATTTCCTATGTCAAAATCATAAGCTTTTACAACACCGCTATATGTTGGAACTCCCTTGCGGGGGATTTTCATATTGATATCTGAAATGACTTTGCCTAATGCTGTCTTAAATTCGCCATAGGCGATAAAATCATTTGTAAAACCAGCAAATTTCCCTTTAAAACTTACATTTCCAAATTTGGATAAAATGGGTGGGATAACGGTTCTATTTTTCCCGGTAACTTTAGAAACAATGTAATCCAGATCTTTTTTATTGGTGTAAACCTGATCAAAACTTAGATTCATTAAGGTCCGATTAAGATCCGGAAGGCCCTTTAAACTGAAATCACCTTTCATATAAGTGGCTTTTCCAATTTTCAGTTCAAGTTGTTTAGCCTTTAGGTTATCAACAAAACCGTTCAATTTACCGTTAACACGCAAATCAATATCCATTGTATTCAGTTGCGGTACAAAATAAGCCAGATCTTTGGAGTGTATTCTGGAATTTTTTAATTGTGCATCCATGTGCACTTTGGTTACAAATTGGTTGAAATCTTTAAGGCTGTTGTATTTAAAAAGTAAGTAATCAGAAATTCTTGTTTCCGGTGTTTCAAGCAATAGGTTGCTAAATTCCATCTGATTGCTATCAATAGTAGCAGTAGTGGTTAAGTTTTTAAGATAAAATCCGCTTTTCTCTTTAAAAGTCAGATTCTTGAAATCCGCTTTGACTAAATGGTTTTTAGTATCCAGACCGAGAATAGTAGTGTTGAGATTTTTTAAATACAGGTCATTGAAGTTAATTCCCTTAATAACTGTATCAGAATTGTAGTTTTTGTATTTAAAGTCAATGCCATTCAGTACAATTTTTTCAAAAGTTATGTCGTACGGTTTCCCCGATTTTTTCTTAGGCCTGGTAGTTCCTGTGTCAAAATAATTTATAATGAACTGCAGATTTGTGGTGGTGTCTTTATACTGTTTAACAAAAAATTTACCATCATCCATCTGCGCAGTGGTAATAGCAATTTTGCGATTCTTTATAGAGAACTGAGAAATATCAAGTGTAAACTTTGGCGAATAAATCAGCGTATCTTTTTCCAGATCTTCAACATATAAACCTTCCAGAACAACAGATTTAAAAGGTTTGATATACAGACTTCCAACTTCAACTTTGGTATTAAGTTCTTTAGAGAGGTATTTGGCCGCTTTTTTAGCCACATACGTTTGAACCGGCTTAAACTGCAATGAAAATATCAATGCTACAATTAATAACATGATTGTAGCAAGCACCCATAAGGTTATTTTTAATACTTTTTTGATAGTTTTGTAATTTAAGTCAAACAGTCAAACAATAATTTAACTCATTCGGTTTTGCCTATTATCCTCGGAATTGAATCCTCCTGCGATGATACATCCGCTGCGATATGTATCAACGGTGAAATTTGCTCTAATGTTATTGCAAATCAGTTAGTTCATCAAAATTACGGAGGTGTTGTTCCGGAACTTGCTTCACGTGTTCATCAACAAAATATTGTCCCAGTCGTGCAGCAGGCAATTTCGATTGCTAAAATACACAAAAATGACATTGATGCGGTAGCTTTTACGCGTGGTCCGGGATTATTAGGTTCGCTGCTTGTGGGAACCTCATTCGCAAAAGCTTTTGCCTTGGCAAATAACCTGCCTTTAATTGAAATAAATCATATGCAGGCGCATATTTTAGCTCATTTTATTGGAGAAAATAAACCTGCATTTCCATTCCTGTGTTTAACCGTTTCCGGCGGACATACACAAATAGTGTTGGTTAAAGACTATTTCGATATGGAGATAGTTGGAGAGACGACCGATGACGCTGCAGGTGAAGCTTTTGATAAAACCGCTAAAATTTTAGGACTGCCATATCCCGGCGGCCCGCTGATAGATAAATATGCGCAACTGGGTAATCCTTTAGCATTTAAATTCCCCGAACCTCAAATTCCTGAATTAAATTTCAGCTTTAGCGGGTTAAAAACTTCAATTCTTTATTTTGTAAGAGACGAGCTTAAAAAAGATCCGGATTTTCTTGTAAAAAACCTGAATGACGTTTGCGCCTCCGTACAACATCGTATTGTAACTATTCTGCTGAATAAATTAAGCAAAGCTGCTAAACAGTTTCATATAAAAGATATCGCTATTGCGGGAGGAGTTTCTGCAAATTCCGGATTGAGGAATAGCTTGACACACCTGGCCGAACAAAACAATTGGAACGTATTTATTCCTAAATTTGAATATTGTACAGACAATGCAGGAATGATTGCCATTGCCGGTTATCATAAATACTTAAAGAAAGACTTTGTAGATCAGTCCATTGCCCCTTTAGCACGAATGGTTTTTTAATTTAAACCTCTTATTTTATTATACTTTCAAACCAAATTTATGAGCCCATCCGGAATAATTTTCTTTTTAATATTTGTGATTCCTTTAATTGCCTTACTGGTTTATGTCATCCGGCAAGATAAAAGGAAGGGATTAATTGGATTGTTGGTGCTCGCAATAATTGTGATAGCCGCAATTATTGTCACCATGACCGTGTATTCTAACTACATAAAACAACAATAAAAAAGCCGCAATGATTAATTGCGGCTCCCAAATTTTTATAATTTAAAGCTATTCGGCCATTTTTTCTTCAAGCTTTTCGCCCGTAACAATTGCCTTTATCTTACCTTCTAATTCATCCATTAAATCTGGATTGTCCAGTAAAATTTGCTTCACGCCATCACGTCCCTGACCTAATTTGGTATCGCCGTAACTAAACCAGGATCCTGCTTTTTTAATAATATCAAACTCAACCCCGAGGTCAATAATTTCTCCAGCTTTAGAAATACCCTGGCCGAACATTACGTCAAATTCTGCAATACGGAAAGGCGGAGCAACTTTATTTTTTACAATTTTAACCTTAACACGATTTCCTGAAACTTCATCAGAATCTTTTATCTGAGAAATTCTGCGAATATCTAAACGTACTGAAGCGTAAAATTTAAGTGCATTTCCACCTGTTGTTGTCTCCGGATTACCGAACATCACACCAATTTTTTCTCTCAATTGGTTAATGAAAATACAACAAGCGCCAGTTTTAGAAATAGTTCCTGTTAATTTACGTAAGGCCTGAGACATTAATCTTGCTTGTAATCCCATTTTAGAATCACCCATTTCTCCTTCGATTTCCGCTTTTGGTACCAGGGCGGCAACAGAGTCAATTACAATTATATCAATAGCGCCAGATCTGATCAGATTATCAGCAATTTCCAGAGCCTGCTCACCATTATCGGGTTGAGAGATTAATAAGTTTTCTACATCAACACCAAGCTTGCGTGCATAAAATTTATCAAAAGCATGCTCCGCATCAATAAACGCTGCAATGCCACCTTTTTTCTGAGCTTCCGCGATAGCGTGTATAGCTAAAGTTGTTTTACCTGAAGATTCAGGACCGTAAATTTCAATAACTCTACCTTTTGGAAGTCCACCAATGCCTAAAGCAATATCAAGCCCGATAGAACCTGTTGAAATAGCATCGATAGCCTCAACGGGTGAATCCCCCAATTTCATTACAGTTCCTTTTCCGTATGATTTTTCCAGTTTATCCAGAGTTAATTGTAATGCTTTTAATTTATCAGCGTTGCTCATTATTTTAGTTTAATTTCTTTTGATCAAATATAGTAAGGCGAAAATACTAAAAATATTATCATTTTAAATAGTATTTTTTATTATGGATGAAGTTATTAATAAAATTAAAGATTATGCGGAAATGTGGATAATCTATATTTCCATTTTCTTCAATTTGGAGGCAATTGTTTTTAATTTTCTCTTTTTTGCTTCGGCCGCTGTCTTTTTGAGTTTCAATTCTTCGGCTCTTTTTAAAGCAGATTCCGTATTATTTTTTTCAAAATATTTACAGAAATAGCTGATAGGGCAAATTTCACATTTAGGATTTCTTGCAACACAGATATATCTTCCATGAAGAATCAACCAGTGATGCGCAATATGAATTTTGTCCTGAGGCAAATACTTAACTAATTGTTTCTCTACGGCTAATGGTGTTGTTGCTTTGTTAGTTAAACCTAGTCGGTTAGAAACACGAAAAACATGAGTGTCTACTGCCATGGCCGGCGCATTAAAAACCACAGATGCAATTACATTGGCTGTTTTTCGTCCAACACCCGGCAAAGTTTGAAGCTCGTTTATATCTGATGGAACTTCTCCTGCAAAATTATTAACTAATTTTTGCGCCATCCCGATAAGGTGCTTAGCCTTGTTGTTTGGGTAACTTACGCTTCTGATCAGGTTAAATACATTTTCCAGATCTGCTCTTGACAGGCTATCTGCATCAGGAAAGCTTTCAAATAATTTCGGGGTAATCTGGTTAATTCGTTTATCGGTGCATTGGGCAGATAAAATTACAGCAACTAATAATTCAAAAGGGTTGGTGTATTGCAATTCTGTTTCTGCAACAGGCTGATGGGTCGAAAAATAATGTACAAAGGCTTCATACCTCTCTTTTCTTAACATATTTCCAAAGATAAGAAACGAATATTTTTGCAGTCAAATTTTTAAAAATGTCTCTTAAACAGCAAACCCCTTATTTTAAGGGGTTTGTTGTTTAAATTCTTTACAATGATTTAGAATAGTTCAGAAGATTGGTTATTGTAGCCGGGTTCGGCATCAAATCAATTTTATTTAAATCTGGCTTAATGAAGTTGTAAAAATTAAGTTCATCTTCATTTAAGTCTTCGGCAAAATCAATGCCTTTAACTTTTTCTGTAAGTAAAGAATTAGAAGTCCGTGTAGAAGTTTTAATCATAAGCATCTTTATTTTTTTTAGATAAAATAAAAACGCAATAGATATAGCTATATTTTAAGATTTAAAATTAATCTGGTAACAAAATTGTTGCATTAATTTTTTAAAGTTAACTCCTTGGTTAATATCATTTTACGCAAATTATTTAGTGCGTATCTCATACGACCCAGAGCGGTATTTATACTAACGTCGGTAATTTCGGCTATATCTTTAAAGCTTAATTCACCATAGTGGCGCATAATTAAAACCTCTTTTTGTTCAGATGGCAATAAATGAATCAGATCTTTTAAATCTTTATGTGTTTGTTGCTTCACCATTTTGTCCTCCATACTTTCATCATTAAATTGAAGTACGTCGAAAATGTCAAAGCCATCTACATTAGTTACAACCGGTGTTCTTTTTTCTTTGCGAAAATGGTCTATTACCAGGTTATGACCAATACGCATTACCCAGGGTAAAAATTTACCTTCTTCGTTGTATTTACCGGCTTTAAGTGTATTAATAACTTTAATGAAAGTATCCTGAAAAATATCCTCAGCCAGATATGAATCTTTTACTAACAGGTATATGGATGTATAAATTTTGGATTTGTGTCTTCTAATCAGCTCTTCCAGGCAAATCTCTTTACCGTTAATGTACTGATGGATCAAATCCTGATCGCTCTTCAAATGAAGTTTCATAGGACTCCTACTTTAAATGTCTTTAATTAATTAGCTTAAAAAATATTAAGTAGAGTTTATGCGATAGTTTTTCTCCTGTTTTTAGTTGATGATCAATGTACTTATCCCCAAAAGAACTATTTTTTTTTCAATTCAAAGAATAAAACTTAAATCAGCATTATTAATAATTGTAGACGTATTTTTGCACATAGGGTTTAATTTAACATTAAACTAAATACGTTATTTAGTAAGAACAGGTTTATTGCATGAATAAAGAAGCGGAACAAAATCCACAGAAATATATCATTATAAAAGGTGCCAGAGTACATAATCTTAAAAACATTGATGTTTCTATCCCTAAAAATAAATTGGTAGTAATTACCGGAATGTCTGGGTCGGGAAAATCTTCGCTGGCATTTGATACTTTATATGCCGAAGGTCAGAGACGATATGTTGAAAGTCTTTCCTCTTACGCCCGGCAGTTTATGGGCAGAATGAACAAGCCGGATGTAGACTATATTAAAGGTATTGCGCCGGCAATTGCCATCGAGCAAAAAGTAATTACCAGCAATCCGCGTTCAACCGTCGGTACGTCAACCGAGATTTACGACTATTTAAAATTGCTTTATTCCCGAATAGGAAAAACATTTTCGCCCGTTTCGGGGAAAGAAGTAAAAAAAGATACCGTTACAGATGTTGTAGATTTTATAAGCACGCTGCCGGAAGATACTTCGGTTACAGTTTTATGCCCGCTTTATCCGCATAATAACCGCTCATTAAAAGAAGAGTTGGCGGTGTTGCTGCAGAAAGGCTTTGTCAGAGTTTATTTTGATGGTGAGCTTTATAAAATCGAAGATATTTTAGAAGATAAATCTAAAGGAAAAGAGAAGCTGGATGATGAAACTCATGTAAAAATTGTTATCGATCGGATTTCGGTTAATAATGAAGAGGAAACTCTGAGTCGCATTGCTGATTCTGTGCAAACCGCGTTTTTTGAAGGTAAGGGCGATTGCGTGGTTGAAGAAAACGGGAAACATCATGTGTTTTGCGATCGTTTTGAACTGGATGGAATTAAATTTGAAGAGCCTACACCAAACTTTTTCAGTTTCAATAATCCATACGGCGCTTGTCCGCGTTGCGAAGGGTATGGTAAAGTGATCGGAATTGACGAAGATCTGGTAGTTCCTGATAAAAGCAAATCTTTGTACGACGGTGCGATTGCGCCATGGCGTGGCGAAAAAATGAGAGAATGGCTAGATAAACTAATCAAATCTGCGTTAAAATTTGATTTCCCAATCCACCGTTCTTACAATCAGCTAAACGATGAGCAACGAGAATTGATTTGGACAGGTAATCAGTATTTTCGAGGTTTAAACGAGTTTTTTAAAGAACTGGAAACGCAAACCTATAAAATTCAATACCGGGTAATGTTATCACGATATCGTGGAAAAACCACTTGTCCGGATTGTAAAGGAAGCAGGTTACGCCCCGATACTTCATTCGTTAAAATTGCCGGTAAATCAATTACAGATATTGTTTTAACGCCGCTTGATAAAGCGTCTGAATTTTTCGATAATCTGAAGCTGGAAGGTAATGAGCTCAAAATCTCAAAACGATTACTTCTAGAAATTGGCAGTCGAATAAAATTTTTAAACGATGTCGGCTTGAGTTATTTAACCTTAAACCGACTTTCTAATACTTTGTCCGGTGGAGAATCTCAGCGTATAAATCTGGCAACTTCGTTAGGAAGTTCGCTGGTTGGTTCTATTTATGTATTAGACGAACCAAGTATTGGTTTGCATCCGCGAGACACCAACCGTTTAATAGGTGTTTTAAAATCCTTGCGGGATGTGGGCAATACGGTAATTGTAGTTGAGCACGAAGAAGAAATTATGCAGGCCGCAGATCATATTATTGACATTGGTCCGGAGGCAGGAACGCATGGTGGAAATTTAGTTTTTACCGGAACATTTAAAGAAATACTAAAAGATAAAGACAGTTTAACCGGCAAATATTTAAGTGGCAAAGCCGAAATTGAAATCCCCAAACAACGCAGAAAATGGAATGATTTCATAGAGATTAAAGGCGCCAGAGAAAATAATCTGCAGGATATTTCTGTCAAGTTTCCTTTAAACGTACTCACAGTTGTTTCCGGAGTTTCAGGTTCAGGAAAAACTTCACTGGTAAAACGAATACTCCATCCTGCTTTGCAAAAAGCAATTGGAAATTATTCCGGCGAACAAACCGGATCTTATGATAGTCTGGAAGGAGATTATTCTAAAATTGAACAGGTAGAAATTGTGGATCAAAACCCCATCGGCCGTTCGTCCAGATCAAATCCGGTTACGTACGTAAAGGCTTGGGACGAGATCCGTAATTTGTTTGCATCGCAGGGATCTGCAAAAGCATCCGGATTAAAACCGGCGGCATTTTCTTTCAACGTCGAGGGCGGACGATGTGATGTTTGCCAGGGTGAAGGTGAAGTGAAAATTGAAATGCAGTTTATGGCAGATATCTTTTTGCCATGCGAAGCCTGTAATGGCAAACGGTTTAAACAACACGTGCTGGACGTAACTTATAATGACAAAAACGTTTCTGAAGTTTTGGATATGACCATTGACGAAGCTTTGGAATTTTTCAGTTCAGAACAAAAGATCATCAATAAAATCAAACCGCTGGTTGATGTTGGTTTAGGATATGTTCATTTAGGGCAATCATCTAATACGTTATCAGGTGGCGAAGCGCAAAGGATAAAACTGGCTTCATTCCTCATCAAAGGAAATAACAGCAGTAAAACCTTGTTTATTTTTGATGAGCCAACAACAGGTTTGCATTTTCATGATATCAAAAAGCTGTTGAAATCATTTAACGCATTACTGGAACAGGGAAATACAATTATCGTGATTGAGCACAATATGGATGTGATTAAATGCGCAGATTGGGTTATAGATATTGGTCCGGAGGGTGGCAATAAAGGTGGAACTGTAGTTTTTGAAGGAACACCCGAAAGTTTGATCAAAGTAGAAAACTCTTATACCGGACATTATTTAAAAGAACGTTTCTCGGAATCTGCATCCAAAAAATAAAATATTTTTAAATGAAAGTTGAATTAGCATTAGTAAATAAAGCCGTTCATTTTGAAGCAACGGCTCCATCATCAGATATTAAAGTCCAGATCGACGGATCTCCGGAAATAGGAGGGGAGAAATTAGGCTCAAGGCCGATGGAACTGGTTTTAATGGCTTTGGGTTCTTGTAGTTCCCTTGATTTATTAATTATCCTGCGCAAGCAAAAGCAAGTAATAGATTTTTTCTCTGTCAATATGGATGGAAAAAGAACTGATTCAACACCTTCGGTTTTTACAGATATACACATGGAATTTGTTCTGAAAGGACAAATCGAATTGCATAAAGCTGAAAGAGCGGCAGAACTCGCGGTAAAAAAGTATTGTTCGGTGCATGATATGCTTGCAGCCGGAGGCGTGAACATCACTTATTCTATTTCTTTAAATCAAAATTAATACGTCTTTCATTGGTTCAAACTCCTGACAATGTAATTACATGTTTAAACATCTAATTTTGTAAATTTGATTAGATCTTAAACAAAAACAAAATGGAAAGCATTGCAAAAACAAAATGGACAGTTGATCCAACACATTCAGAAGTTCACTTTAAAGTAAAGCATCTGGTAATTTCTACCGTAACCGGGACTTTTAAGTCGTTCACCGGAAGCCTTGAAACTGAAAACGATAATTTCGAAGACGCGGAAGTTGAATTTTTACTGGATGTAAATTCAATAGATACCAATCAAACACAAAGAGATGAGCATTTAAAATCTGCTGACTTTTTTGATGCCGCTAAATATCCTGAGATAAAATTTGTGTCCTCTTCTTTTGAAAAAGATGGAGATGATTATAAATTGAAAGGTGATTTAACGATAAGAGAGGTAACTAAACCCGTAAAATTGGATGTTGAATTTGGAGGTTCTGCAACAGATTTCTACGGCAATTTAAAAGCCGGCTTTGAAGTAAGCGGAAAAATAAACCGTAAAGAATTTGGCCTGGTTTGGGATGGCGTTACAGAAGCCGGTGCCATTGTAGTTGGCGAAGATATTAAGCTGAACATCAATTTGCAGTTTGCTCGTCAGGCAGTATAAAAAGTTTAGTTTAAATACTTAAAGGCCCAATTTTTTGGGCCTTTTTTTATTCATCGGAATTTAGCCGAGGCAGCCTACGTTTTTATCATATTTTTGCGGATGCTTTTTCTAACCTTCCTGGTAGGCTTG
Source organism: Daejeonella sp. (assembly GCA_039934815.1). Lineage (GTDB taxonomy): Bacteria > Bacteroidota > Bacteroidia > Sphingobacteriales > Sphingobacteriaceae > Daejeonella. The sequence continues at coordinate 24,940 of JBDTLL010000007.1, forward strand.
GCGGTAAATTTTGCCGGCTATGTGCCTTTCGGAAACGTCAATCTTACGGTAGTTCAATTAACCATCAACCGAAGTATTAAAGATGCGATGTATTTCATCGTCACTTTTTCAGTAATTGAATTTTTCTTCACGTATGGCGTTATGTATTTCGCCGACTATTTTGCAAGTAAAAAAAGTCTTATCTACTGGATGGACTGGATTTTAATCCTGGTGTTTTTTGTGTTTTCGTTCCGCAGCTGGAACAACTCCCGCAAAGAGAAATACATTAATTACACTCATCGCGAAAGCATAAAATATGCAATTCTGCTGGGCTTTTTAAATCCCATGCAAATTCCTTTCTGGCTAATTATTGGCACTTATGTAATCAGCCATCAATGGATTTTGGTTGGCAATGGCGCTCTGGCTTTGTTTAGTATCGGTTCATGTTTTGGCGCATTTTTATGCCTGCTTGCCTACGCCAGATTCAGCAAATATTTGCATGAGAAATTCTCTTTCAGTAGTAAAGTGGTTAATAGAAGTATTTCTGTGGTGTTTTTAGCACTTGGAATAATTCACCTGACTAAGATGCTTTTTTTTCAGTAAGGTCCGGCTTTTTAAGAAATTCCAAATTCCATATTTTTTCTGCCTTTCGGCCGATAAGCCAGA
>JBDTLL010000008.1:0-24541 GCA_039934815.1 Daejeonella sp.
GAAAATGATCTTATTAAAGATTTCGGAACTATGGATTCGGTGCCTGAAGTCGGATCGGCGATTACGGAAATAAATGCAGAAGGCAAATTTGTAATTCCTTCCTGGTGCGATTCGCACACACATTTGGTTTTTGCGGCAAGCCGCGAAGAAGAATTTGTGATGAAGATTCAGGGAAAATCATATGAAGAGATTGCGGCGGCCGGAGGCGGGATATTAAATTCGGCAGCTAAACTTGCATATGCTACAGAAGACGAGTTGTTTGAGAGTGCTTATAATCGGTTAGAAGAGGTTATCAAATTAGGAACCGGTGCTATTGAAATCAAAAGTGGTTACGGATTGACATTGGAAAGCGAATTGAAGATGCTTCGGGTTATTCGGCGGATTAAAGAAAAGGCACCAATTCCGGTTAAGGCGACATTTTTAGGAGCGCATGCTTATCCCAAAGAATTTAAATCGAACCATGCAGGTTATCTGGATATTATAATAAACCAAATGCTTCCCGCAATTGCCGATGAAGGTTTGGCTGATTATGCAGATGCTTTTTGTGAGCAGGGATTTTTCTCTGTTGATGAAACTTCCCGTGTTTTAGATGCCGCCTCTAAATATGGTTTGAAACCGAAAATCCATGCAAATCAATTATCGGCTACAGGAGCGGTTGAAGTTAGTGTTAAACATAAAGCATTAAGCGTTGATCATTTAGAAGTGATGGACGAACAGGCAATTAATTGCCTGGCAAATTCTGAAACTATTGCCACCTTGCTGCCTTCATGCTCTTTATTTTTGGGAATTCCGTTTGCGGATGCACGAAGTCTGATAAACAAGAACATCGCGGTAGCTTTGGCAAGTGATTATAATCCCGGTTCTACACCTTCCGGGAACATGAATCTGGTAGTTGCACTTGCCTGCATGCGGCAAAAAATGTTACCCGAAGAAGCAATAAATGCGGCCACGTTGAATGGGGCCGCGGCTACGGAATTAACCGAAATGTACGGTAGTATTTGCAAAGGTAAAAAAGCCAATTTTTTCATCACAAAAAAAATCCCATCGCTGGCTTATTTGCCTTATGCTTTTGGCTCAAATTTAATTGATCAAGTAATTTTAAACGGTAAAATTAACTAATATGGAACGCCTTCAAATCTGTACAAAAGAACATTTACTTTCATTAACATCCATCCGCGAAGGCGAAACTAAACTGGGTGAAAAATTGCAGGTAATTCAAAATATCAATGATCTGGCAAACTCAAGCTGTAAATTTGTTCTTTTGGGTTTGCCCGAAGATATTGGAGTGCGGGCAAATTTTGGTTTAGGCGGCACCGAAACGGCCTGGGAACCGGCATTGAAAGCGTTGGTTAATATTCAGAGCACTTCAAAATTTTCAGGAATTGAAATGGCCGTTCTTGGGCATTTGAGTTTTGAGGGAGAATTAAAAGCAGCTGAAGAGTTAAATCCCCGTCATGCGGATGATTTAGAACAGTTGCGTGACCTTGTTAATAACATCGATCACCGCGTGACAGAAATTTTGAAACTGATATTTAACGCAGGCAAAATTCCAATCATCGTTGGCGGCGGTCATAACAATAGTTACCCCATTTTGCGGGCTTTATCTCAGCAGTTTAATCAATCTGTAAATGTGGTTAATATTGATGCGCATACAGATTTCAGGGCCATGGAAGGCCGGCACAGCGGGAATGGTTTTCGATATGCTTTTCAGGAAAAATATCTGGGCAAATATGCAATGGTGGGGCTGCAGGAAAACTACAATTCGCAAAATATAATTGATGAGTTATCCGCTTTGAAAGATGAGATGCGATACTATTTCTTTGATGATTTTGTGAGGGAAAATAACAGTCACGACCGGGCTTTTCAGGATGCGATGAACTTTACCGAAGGAATTTGCGGTCTTGAAATGGATATGGATGCGATGGCTGCCGTGCTTTCAAGCGCTGCTTCGCCAACCGGATTTACGGTAAGTCAGGTTAGAGAAATGATCTGTCAGACAAAGTTAAGGCAGTTTTTCTATTTTCATATCGCAGAAGGCGCAATACATTTATCGGATGGGCGGGAGGATATTTCTACCGGCAAACTCATTGCCACGCTAATAACGGATTTTATAAAAAGTCAGCTTCGCTGATTAAAATTCCCAGATTTTATCTGGAGTAACGCAGGCGTTTAGCGGGATGTCAAATTCATTAATATCCAGAATTTCATCTACAGGATCGAAAAACGATAAGCCAATTTTTTCTACATCGGGCCGGCATTCCGCTAGGAAGCGGTCATAAAAGCCTTTGCCATAACCCACACGGTTACCCCGCTGATCAAAAGCAAGTAAGGGGACAAAAACGGCGTCAATTTGCTGCGGAGAAATAACTTTTCCAAAAATCGGTTCCGGAATATCGTATTTGTTTCTTCCCAAAATGGTGTATTCCGGATCGAATAAAATGTTTTCTATTTCTAATTTTTCAAAGTTGGAGCGTGGAACAACCACCTGCAAATGTGGCTCGCTTTTTTTAAAATATTCCAGTATTGAAAAAGTATCAATTTCTTTATGAGCGCTAATTGGCAAAAACAGGTGGACTGTTTTGAATTTTTGCCAGTTAATAGTTGAAATTTGTGCTAACAGATCGTCAGTTAAAACCCAGTACTGAGAACGGCTTAAATTTTTTCTTCTTTCGAGATAGACTTTTCGCAAAGCTGATTTATACACCTCGCTAAAATAGAAAACTCTTTTAATTAAAGGACTTTAAATAGTGTTAAATAAAAAACGGCCTCAATTTTATTTGAGACCGCCCTAATCAACCTAAACCTTAAACTTTAACCTATAAAAAAATCTTTATTTTACTCTTTCAATATAACTTCCATTGCGGGTATCAATTTTGATCTTATCGCCCTGGTTTACAAACATCGGAACTTTAATTTCTACATCTGTTCCAACAGTTGCGCTTTTTAATGCGTTTGTAGATGTATCGCCTTTAACAGCAGGCTCTGTATAAGTAACTTCAAGCTCTACATAAGTAGGTGCCTGCGCCATAATTGGCTCTTCACTTTCCAGAGATACAATTACATTCATGCCTTCTTTTAGAAAACGTGCTGCATCACCAAAAAGAGTTTTCGGAATGTTAAACTGCTCGAAAGTAGTGTTATCCATTACTACATAATAATCACCTTCTTCGTATAAATATTGGTAATCATTAGTCTCCACACGGCAAATTTCCACCTGATCGTCTGTTCCCATACGGGCTTCAACAGTTTTTCCGGTTCTGATGTTGCGAAGTTTTCCCACATAAAAGGCACCGCCTTTACCTGGAGTACGGTGGATAAATTCCTCTACCGTTACTAATTCTCCGTTTAGTCGTAAAATATTTCCGTTCTTAACCTCAGACGCTTTTGCCATTTGAATTTCTTCTGCTTTTGGTGCCGCAAAGATAGATTTTAAATCGAATAAAAAAAACAGGAATTAATTTATTTTCTTAAACTCAGTAAAGAAGCCGTTTTTGATATGATTTAGGCTGTTTTTGAGCTGAAAATATTTTTATCGAATAGCGATTTCCACTGTTTATGAGTGTTATATTATTTGCTAAACAGGAATATTTTCAATTTGTATTACTTGTAATTTGTAACGTCGAGCGTGAAATTACAGAACTCATATTCATGTTTTTGGTTGGAACAAACTACCACTAAACGATTTTTAGAAAACCTTTCTATTAGCGATAAATACCAATCTGTTCCCTGTTCATCCAGATTTGATGTCGGTTCGTCAAGCAAAAGTACCGGCGTATCTGAACAAAAAGCTAATGCCAGTTTTACTCGTTGTTTCATCCCGGAAGAGAAATTTTTCAGTAATTTTTTGCGTGCATTTTTCAGCGCAAGCAAATCGAAAAAGGCATTTGAATCCATTCCTTCGCGATAGCGTTTAAAACTGAAATGGAAATCGGCTATTTCTTCTAAAGTGAATTCTTCAATCAATTCCAGATATGGAGCTGCCAGACTTAAATGCTGATAGGCATTTTCAATTTCAAGCGTTTTGGAGTTTTGAGAATAAACTACGTTGCCTGTAGACGAAGTTAAACTTCCCGAAATAATTTGCAGTAGTGTAGATTTACCCGAGCCGTTTGCTCCTAAAATCGCGTAAGAATTTTCTGATTCGAAAGTATAATTGACGTCTTTAAAGATCCAGTCACGATTAAATCTGCGGCCAATTTTTTCTAAAACTATCTTCATGAATTTATTGTCCGGATTTAAGATGGTCAGGAATTGCCAAAACCTTTCATTACACCGCGGTTGGAATTGCGTATGAAACCGAGAATTTCGTCGCGGATCTCTGTAGCTTCCCGCTCAGTTTCTATAATATCCAGCGCTCTGCTGATATTAAATTTCTTTAAGAAAATGGTGCGGTAAATATCCTGGATCTCGTTAATTTGTTCTGAGGTAAAACCTCTGCGGCGCAAACCAACAGAATTTATACCTACATAAGATAATGGCTCGCGACCAGCTTTTGTATAGGGAGGAACATCTTTTCGTACAAGAGAACCACCCGAAATGATAGAATGTGCCCCAATGGAAACAAACTGATGCACAGCCGATGCTCCGCCAATAAAAGCAAAATTTTCTACTTCAATATGTCCGGCTAATTGCACGGAGTTAGCAATTATAACATTATCGCCAATTACGCAATCATGGGCAATGTGTACATACGCCATTAAAAGGCAGTCTTTGCCAATGGTGGTGGTATTTTTATCTAAAGCAGTTCCACGGTTAAGAGTTACGCATTCGCGGATGACTGTATTATCACCAATGGTTACAGTTGTCGCCTCACCTTTGTATTTCATATCCTGAGGAGGTGCGGAAATTACAGCTCCGGGAAAAATACGGCAGTTTTTACCGATACGTGCTCCATCCATTATTGTCACGCTGGAACCAATCCAGGTTCCTTCGCCAATTTCCACGTCCTTGTGAATGGTTACAAATGGTTCTATTACTACGTTATCAGCTATTTTTGCCTGCGGGTGTATGTATGCCAGAGGTTGGATCATGCTTCTTTCTCTTCAATTTTAGATATTAATGCCATCAGTTCTGCTTCTACCACCACTTTTTCGCCTACCATACCCACACCTTTCATTTGGGCAATACCGCGGCGGATTGGTGCCATCAGGTCGCAACGGAATATAATAGTATCGCCGGGAAGTACTTTCTCTTTGAAACGTGCATTTTCAATCTTCAGAAGATAAGTTAAATAATTTTCCGGATCCGGAACTGTATTTAAAACTAAAATTCCTCCGGTTTGAGCCATTGCCTCAATTTGTAAAACGCCGGGCATTACCGGGGCGTCTGGAAAGTGACCAACAAAAAACGGTTCGTTCATGGTTACATTTTTTACTCCAACCACATGACTTTTCGTTAACTCAATAATCTTATCGATCATTAACATGGGCGGACGATGCGGTAAAATTTCCATCACCTGCACCGTATCATAAATTGGTGTTGCGTTTGGATCGTATGTTTGAACGTGTTTTTTGCTTCTTTCTTTCTTTATCTGTGCTTTTATTTTTTTCGCGAAAGCGACATTAGCGGCGTGCCCCGGGCGGGCAGCCATAATATGACCTTTTAGCGGAACGCCAACCAGTGCCAGATCGCCAATCATATCTAATAATTTATGGCGTGCAGGTTCGTTTTGGTGACGTAATTCAATATTATTCAGAATACCTTCTTTAGCCACATCAATATCATCGCGATTAAAAAGAACGGCCAGATGTTTTAGTTCTGCTTCGTCAACCTTTTTATCTACAACAACAATAGCATTATTCAAATCGCCGCCTTTAATCAGGTTATGCTCTAAAAGCATTTCAAGCTCATGCAAAAAACAAAAAGTTCGGCAGGAGGCAATTTCCTTTTTAAATTCAGAAATGGTTGTAATAGCCGCATGCTGACTTCCCAATACCTGAGAGTTATAATCTATCATGCAGGTAAAACGGTAATCGTCTAACGGCATAGCCACTATTTCAACTTTACGATCCGGCTCTGTATAATGTATGTTGTAGGGGATATGATAATATTCGCGTTCAGCATCCTGTTCTTTAAAACCAACACTTTCTAAGGCTTCAAGAAATTTCAATGCACTTCCGTCCATAATTGGAATCTCCGGACCGTTCAGCTCCATCATTACATTATCAACTTCTAAACCAACAAGGCCGGCTAATACATGTTCAACAGTGCTTATACTTGCACCGTTTTGCGATATTGTTGTACCGCGGGAAGTATCTGTTACGTTATCAACATCGGCGTCAATTACCGGAGAATCCGGCAGATCTACCCGTTTAAATTTATATCCATGATTTTCTGGAGCAGGTTTAAAGGTCATAGTAACCGGCTGCCCGGTGTGTAATCCTACCCCCGAAACAGTAATTTCTGATTTTATTGTTCTCTGTTTTACGTTCATGACATCATTTCGGCGAAGGCTTAAATTCCTTCGTTTGTTAGTACATTTATTTGTCGCTGTAACTCTTCGAGTTTTTTCTGCAATTCTGGTAAGCGCTGAAAAATAACCTGCGCACGCATATTGTCATTAAAGCTGATTGCGGGAGCTCCCGCCCATTTTCTGTTTTCCTGAAGTATTGATTTCCCTATTCCGGATTTTGCCTGAATCTGAGATCCCTTGGCAATAGTAATATGTCCAACAATTCCAGCCTGACCGCCGATTATGCAGTTTTCGCCAATTTTTGCACTTCCGGACACACCTGTTTGCGATGCAATTACAGTATTCTGGCCGATCTCTACATTATGAGCCAGTTGTATCAGATTATCTAATTTTACGCCTTTGCGGATAATTGTAGAGCCCATGGTAGCACGGTCTATACAGCTGTTTGAGCCAATTTCAACGTAATCTTCGATAATTACATTTCCAATCTGGCTTACTTTCCTATAGCTTCCGTCTGCCTGCGGAGCAAAACCAAAACCATCGCTGCCAATAACGGTACTTGCGTGTACCGTTACGTGATTGTTCAAAATGCAATCTGCGTAAATTTTTACACCAGAAAATAAAGAGCAGTTTTCGCCCACTACTACATTGTCACCCAAATAAACGTGCGGATAAATTTTGGTGTTATCGCCCACAACTGCGCCCTGACCAATATAGGCGAAGGCGCCTATGTAAACATCTTTGCCAATTTTTGCGGTTGGATGGATAAATGAAGGTTCTTCGATTCCCTTTTTATCCATTTTAATGGTATTGTATTTTTCCAGTAAAACTGAAAAAGAACTGTAGGCATCTTTAACACGAATTAAAGTTGCCGTAACCGGATGACTTAACTCGAAAGAATCATTTATAACAACAATAGATGCCTGGGTTGTGTAGAGGTGTGATTCGTAACGTGGATTGGCAAGGAAAGACAGAGATCCTTCGCCGGCATCTTCGATTTTTGCCAGTTGATTAACTGACACTTCGGGATTACCTTCGACGGTTCCATTCAATAAAAGCCCAATCTGTTGTGCAGTTAATTGCATGCGGCAAATTTAGGTGTTATTAGTTAACGAACAAACTTTGTCCGTCTTTGAAATTATAGTAGTTAGAAACATTACACAGCGCTTTGTTTCAACTCTTTTAAATAACATAGAATATATTTCTTAACCGTTTTAGCCAAAGCTTCCAGGTTAGAATTGTCAGAAGCAACGGTAATATCCTGTATTGTTCCGTCTTTCATTAATAAATTTATGCTTCCATGACCTACACTATATGCATTATTTTTTATGGTATCTGTAAAAACGAAATAGGAAGCTTCATCATCATCAATATCATAATTGGCTGTAGCTTCATTTACCAATTCATCAATACGTTCATCGTCGGGCGGAATGTTGCTTATTTCTACCTGATATAAATTCCGGTCGATTAAATGGCGGCAAAGAGTAGATAAAATTAAATCATCATTTTCTGCCCATACTTTAACAGAAGTAAAAATATCATGATCATCTAATTTTGAGAATTTCTCCAAATGCTGCGGATCATTGCTAAAATCTTCGCTTGTAATATTATTATTTAAGAAGTGTGCAAGATTAGGAGTTGCAAAAAGTTCCTGACCGGTTAAGCTTAATTCTTTTGCTCTTTCTAAAATTTTAACCAGCATTTGCTCTGCGGCGATAACTGTTTTATGCAGGTACACCTGCCAATACATCAGCCGCCGGGCAATCAAAAACTTCTCAATAGAATAAATCCCCTTTTCCTCTACAACTAAATTGTCATTTACAACATCAAGCATTTTAATGATGCGGTCAAAACTGATCACACCTTCAGAAACGCCTGTAAAAAAACTGTCGCGGCACAAATAATCCATCCGGTCAATATCCAGCTGTCCGGAAACTAATTGATGCAGGAATTTTTTTGAATAGCGATTATTGAAAATTTCCAGTGCCAGATCTAATTTACCATTGAATTGTGCGTTCAGATTTTTCATTAGCAAAGCTGAAATATGCTCATGCGAAATCCCTTCAACTATGGTATGTTCCAGGGCATGCGAAAATGGTCCGTGGCCGATATCGTGCAGTAAAATTGCAATGGTTACGGCTTCCTTTTCTTCAGCAGATATTGGATGCCCCTTTTCACGTAAAGTTTCTACCGCCAAACCCATTAAATGCATGGCGCCAATTGCATGATGAAAGCGGGTGTGTAAAGCGCCCGGATACACCAGGTGTGTCATGCCTAACTGCTTGATATAACGCATTCTCTGAACATATGGATGTTGTATCAGATCAAATATCAGCGCTGAAGGAATTGTTATAAATCCGTAAACCGGATCATTAATAATTTTTTTCTTATTCAAATGCGGGAGGCTAAGGCACAAAAATTGTTAATTTTAATGAGATTATGAACATTATCGTAATTCTGAACTTATATAATACCTAAATATTACACTAATGCAGGAAATTACCATTTTATGGGCCGATGATGAAATTGATCTTTTAAAACCTCATATTTTATTCTTGAACGAAAAAGGCTACCAGGTTAAAACAGTAACTAACGGAAGCGATGCCCTGGAATTGTTTAAACAGGAGAAGTTTAACCTCGTGTTTCTGGACGAAAACATGCCCGGTTTAACCGGAATTGAAACTCTGGGTAAGATCAAAAGTATAAATCCGGATGTTCCAGTTGTTCTGATTACCAAGAACGAAGAAGAATATATGATGGAAGATGCCATCGGCTTTAAAATTGATGATTACCTGATCAAGCCGGTAAATCCCAAGCAAATACTTCTTACCATTAAAAAACTGATAGACAATAAACGCCTGGTGAGTGAGAAAACCTCTATGGCTTATCAGCAGGATTTTAGAACCCTGGGAATGACGCTGAATGAAAATCTAAGTTTTTCTGAATGGGTCGATGTTTATAAAAAACTGGTTTTCTGGGAGCTTTCGCTCGAGAAACTGGAAGATGTAAATATGCATGAGATATTAACCATGCAAAAATCTGAAGCCAATGTTCAGTTCTGCAAATTTATTGAGAAGAATTATTTAGGCTGGATAAAAAACCCGGAAAGTGGTCCGATAACTTCCAACCAGTTATTTAAAAAGAAAGTTTTTCCATTGCTGGAAACCAATAAGCCTGTATTTTTTATCCTGATTGATAATTTAAGATATGATCAGTGGAAAATGATCAATTCTATTATTACTGAATATTATCACTTGGAAGAAGAAGATAGTTACTACAGTATTTTGCCAACGGCAACCCAATATGCCCGGAATGCCATTTTCTCTGGATTAATGCCGCTTGATATGGAAAAACGTTTTCCGGATATGTGGCAGAATGATGAAGACGAAGGCGGCAAGAATTTGTATGAAGAGAAATTTCTTGCCGATAACATTCAACGTACTTTACGCAAGGATTGCAAATACTCATATCATAAAGTTTTAACATTTGAACAGGGAAAAGAAGTTACAGAAAATCTCAATAATTTAATGGGGAATGATCTGAACGTGATCGTGTATAACTTTGTAGATATGCTTTCGCATGCACGCACAGATATGGCCATGATCCGTGAACTTGCAAATGACGAGGCAGCTTACAGGTCATTAACCTTAAGCTGGTTTGTACATTCTCCTTTATTGGATGCGCTTAAAAAACTGAGTCAGAAAAAGATAAAGCTGGTTATAACTACAGACCACGGAACAATTAGTGTAAAACATCCAAGTAAAGTTATTGGCGACAGAAATACGAACACGAATTTGAGATATAAGCAGGGTAAAAACCTGAATTTTAATGCGAAAGATGTGTTTCAAATAAAAAATCCGCATGACGCGATGCTACCGAAATTGCATATAAGTTCAAGCTTTATTTTCGCAAAAGAAGACAGCTATTTTGTTTATCCAAACAATTACAATCAGTTTGTAAACTACTTTAATTCTACGTTCCAGCATGGCGGAGTTTCTTTAGAGGAAGTAATTGTTCCTTTTGTAACCTATTCTCCAAGATAATTTTAAAAAATCAGGAATTGCGCAGCTTTGCTGTATTACTATTTTTGTTGCATGAATATCAACGTCAATCATCCTGATGAATTAAATAAAGCGGCTGAAGAGTTATTGAAATTCGCCGGCAGGCAACGCATTTTTTTATTTTTCGGAGAGATGGGTGCCGGTAAAACCACCTTTATAAAATCTATTTGCAAAGCTTTAGGGTTTCAGGATTCCGTATCGAGCCCCACTTATTCTATAGTAAATGAATATCCCGCAAAGGAGGCTTTAATTTATCATTTTGATTTTTACAGATTAAAAAATGAGGAAGAAGCCTACGACATTGGTTTTGAAGAATATCTGGATTCCGGAAATTATTGCTTGATAGAATGGCCGGAAAGGATTGAAAGTCTGTGGCCGGAAAATTATATAAAGGTAGAGATTGACGAAACTGAAGACGGAAGCAGGCAGATAAAAAGCACACGTATTTAACACATGATTGATATATTTACATTCTCAAAAATTTGTATTTTCAAAAAATAATCGGCGCACATGATGAGTGAACTATCTGACATTGCAAAGCAGGCATTATATCAGCCTCAGGAGGCAATGCTGGAAACCAAAAGCAAAAAGAATAGTCTTTACATAGGTATACCTAAAGAAACATCTTTTCAGGAAACCCGGATTGTACTTACACCTTTATCCGTTTCTGTACTTGTAAACAACGGCCATAGAGTTGTTATAGAAAGTGGTGCCGGTAAGGGAGCAAATTTTTCTGACTCGGCATACAGCGAGCAGGGTGCAAAAATTGAATACGACAAAAAAGAAGTTTATAATGCAGATCTGATCATTAAAGTTGCACCGCCAACTATGGATGAAATCGGCATGATGAAAAATGGTCAGGTGTTATTTTCTGCCTTGCAAATGGCTAGTCTAAAGCCGGAATTTCTGCATGCGCTGATGAAGAAAAAAATAACAGCGCTTTCATTTGAATACTTCCGTGATGAAGGGAATGTTTTAAGCGTAGTTAGAGCCATGAGCGAAATTGTTGGCGCTACTTCTGTTTTAATTGCAGCCGAATATTTAAGCAATGTTTTTGATGGAAAAGGGTTAATGCTTGGCGGTATAACCGGAGTTCCGCCAACCGAAATTGTAATTCTTGGGGCCGGAACCGTTGGTGAATTTGCTGCCAGAACCTCTATAGCTTTGGGCGCTGAAGTTAAAGTTTTTGATAGCTCGGTTTATCGTTTACGCAGATTACAGAATAATATTGGCTCCCGGGTTTTCACTTCCGTGATACAACCCAATGTTTTGCAAAAAGCGCTTTGGAGCTGCGATGTAGCCATCGGTGCTATTCGTGCGGCCCACGGTTTTAGTCCTTGTATTGTGAGCGATGAAACGGTTTCTAAAATGAAACCCAATTCTGTTATAATTGATGTAAGTATTGATCAGGGTGGTTGCTTTGAAACTTCAGAAGTAACCAACCACACGCATCCAACGTTCAGAAAATACGATATAATCCATTATTGTGTTCCCAATATTGCGTCTCGCGTTGCCAGAACTGCAACTTATGCGCTCACAAATATATTTACACCAATACTTTTAGATGTTGGAGAAATGGGCGGAATTATGAAAGTTGCCTGGGAAAAGCCAGGCGTGAGAAATGCCATTTATATGTTTCAGGGTCATTTAACCAATATGGATCTGTCCGAAAAATTCAATATCCCATTCAAAGATTTAGATCTTCTAATTGTATCCAATCGTTAATGAACAGATTATTTTGTTTTTTCCTTTTATTGGTATCTGTTAATACGTTTGCTCAGCAAGAAAACCCGTATGGATTAAAAGTTTTGGGCTTAAAGGAATACGCGGAAACGGTAAAGGCAGACAGCAATAATAAACTGGTAAATATTCAACAATCAATTCCCGGAATAAAATTAGACATCCGCTATGCGGGAAAAAATAATTTTACCGGAACGGCGGTGTACGATCAGGAAGTTGCCTACGCCCGATTGCCTGTGGTGAATGCGCTGGCTGAAGTTCAAAAAGAACTAAAAAAACAAGGGCTTGGCCTAAAAATATACGATGCTTACCGTCCTTATTCTGTAACGGTTAAGTTTTTTGAAATTGCTTCCGACAAAAATTTTGTAGCTAATCCGAAGAAAGGTTCACGGCATAACCGCGGTTGTGCGGTTGATTTAACGTTGGTAAAATTAAAAAACGGAAAAGAGCTAAAAATGCCAACGGAATATGACAGTTTTGCTGCCGAAGCGAGTCCGGATAATATGGATCTGCCGAAAAAAGTGATAAAAAATAGAGATCTGCTTATTGCCGAAATGAAAAAACAGGGTTTTACCGTCCTTTATAATGAATGGTGGCACTTTGATTTTAAAACGTGGAAGCAATTTGAGATAATGGATATTCCTTTTAAAGAGTTATAAATATGAATTTACCCGAAGCAACCCGCAGCCGACTTAAGCATCAGCATTTAGTATTAGAAGACTTAATTGGCGGATTAACCGGGGAGCAATTAAACAAGGAAGTTTATGCTGGTAAATGGACTATTCATCAACAGCTGGCTCATCTGGCATCTTACAACCATACTTTTTTAACCCGCATCCATATAATTATGGAAACTTTTAATGCCCGTTTCGACCCATATCTGGCAGATAATGACCCCGAATTTTTGCTAGCCTGTCAGATGGAGACACCAGAGTTACTTAATTACTTTAAAAAAGGAAGTAAAAAAATTACAGATTTAATTTTTAGTTTGAATACCAGTGAATTAATAAGAACAGGGATTCATGCACATTACGGTAATCTGTCTGTATTAATGTGGACAGAATTTTATCTTCTGCACGAAGCGCATCATATTTACGGAGTGTTTAGAATGGTTAATGAATTAAAAAATTTGGCCGCCATTCCTGGTAAATAATCTGAAACGCCGGCATATATTTCTTATTTTAGTTGAAAAACCAGAATATGAAAAATATTTTCAAACTTTTCCTGCTGTTTCTCACAGTTCCCGCATTTTCGCAAACCGCAGCTTTAAATTCTCGTGTTAACGCTTCCGCGGATAAAATTGAACAAAAAGTTATTAGCTGGCGTCGGGATATTCACCAGCATCCCGAACTTGGAAACAATGAATTCAGAACAGCCGGAATTATAGAAAAACATTTAAAATCTCTTGGATTTGATGTGAAAACCGGAGTTGCTAAAACCGGCGTTGTCGGCATTTTAAAAGGCGGTAAGCCCGGACCTGTTGTTGCTTTAAGAGCTGATATGGACGCTTTGCCCGTTATTGAGCGAGTTGATCTTCCCTTTAAATCAACGGTTAAAACAACATTTAATGGCAATGAGGTTGGTGTGATGCATGCTTGCGGTCATGATTCACACGTGGCTATATTAATGGGTGTTGCAGAAATTCTTTCCTCCATGCAAAAAGACCTGAAGGGAACTGTAAAATTTATTTTTCAACCAGCAGAAGAAGGGCCGCCGTTTGGTGAAGAAGGTGGTGCTGAATTGATGGTTAAAGAAGGTGTAATGACCAATCCGAAAGTGGATGCCGTTTTTGGATTGCATATAGATGCCCAAACCGAAGTCGGAAAAATTACCTATCACCCCGGTGGAACTATGGCGAGTGTTAACGATATGCAGATTATTGTAAAAGGCAGATCGGCACACGGAGCTGCTCCATGGGCTTCCGTAGATCCAATTGTTACGGCAGCACAGATCATAAACAATTTGCAAACGGTAGTAAGCAGAAATTTAAATGTAACAGAAAACGCGGGCGTGGTTACAATTGGGTCAATCCATGGCGGTAATCGTTCCAATATAATCCCGGAACAGGTTGAAATGATGGGAACTATTCGTGCGCTGAGTAAAGACGATGAAAAAATGCTGATTGAAAGAATCAAGACTATCGCAACAAAAACTGCTGAAAGTGCAGGCGCTGTTGCCGAAGTAAAAATTCCTTTCAGCGTTCGTTATCCGGTAACGTATAACGACCCGGCCTTAACAGATAAAATGCTTCCATCGTTAAGAAAAACTGCGGGAGCAGAAAATATAATTCTGGCACCCGCCGAAACCGGTGCTGAAGATTTTTCATATTATCAGGAAAAAGCGCCGGGAGTTTATATCTTTTTAGGAGGATTGCCAAAAGGCAAAGACCCAAAAACCTCTGCGTCTCACCATACTCCAGATTTCTTTATTGATGAAAGTGGGTTTGTTTTAGGAGTTAAGGCTCTTGCTAACTTAACTGTTGACTATATGGAAATGAATGCAAAATAGATTTAATCCATAAAAAAACCTGCTCCGGAATGGGCAGGTTTTTTAATTTTTATACTTTAATCGTTAAAACGGAAGATCATCATCCGGACTGTTACTATCGTAAGTCATGGGTTGTTCTTCTGTTTTTGAAACGTGATTACTGTTTGTATTTGTGCCGGTATTATGGTTGTTGCCATTGGTATTTTCAAAATCACTTTTGCGGCCCAGCATGGTAAAGTTCTCGGCAACCACTTCGGTTGTATATTTTTTATGCCCTTCTTTATCTTCAAAAGAGCGGGTTCTCAGCTTTCCTTCAATGTAAACCAGTTTGCCTTTTTGCAAATACTTTGAAGCTACATCTGCCAAACCACGCCACATTACAATATTGTGCCATTCTGTTTGCTCAATTTTTCTACCGTCTTTATTATAGGTTTCGGAAGTTGCCAGGGGAAAGCTGGCCACGCTAACACCTCCATCGAGGTGCCGGACTTCGGGATCCTTGCCCAAATGTCCCACTAAAATCACTTTGTTAATTCCTGACATGAGTTTTTCATAAATAAGATACCCTCAATTTAAAAAAACTTTTTGAGGAACTCAAAAATAACTTTGGGCTGGGCAAGTTGTTTTAATTCATTTTCATCCGCAAAAAAATATTCCGGATTTTGAACAATAAATTCTGTTTTTTTAATGATTTCTATAAATTGAATATGTAGTTTTTGATGACTTAACAGATGTTTTAAGGTGTTGTGAATACGTTTGATTTCGAAATTTTCGCCTAACAAAAGTTTAAATTCTTCAGAATTTAAAATTGTTTCGGCGCCAGAAGGAGAATGAGTTTCAATTAGTGGAAATTCATACAGATTTTGCCAAATATCACTTAATGATCGTTTATGGATCAAGAATTTATGATTCTCGTTTAGTACTAAATAATTAAAATATCTGTCCCGAACTTTTTTGGCTTTTATCTTAACAGGAAGCAAGTCCACTTTGTTGTGTCGGTAAGCTTCGCACTCGGAAATTAACGGGCAAATTTTGCAATCCGGATTAACAGGTTTACACTGCAAAGATCCAAATTCCATCACCGCCTGATTGTAAATTCCAGCATGAGTTTTATCCATTATCTTATTTGCCAGGATTGTGAATTGCTTTTTGCCTTCACCTGTATTAATTGGAGTGTCAATCCCGTAAAAACGGGCAAGCAAACGGAACACATTTCCGTCAACAACCGCTTTGGCTTCATTATTACTGAAAGATGAAATTGCTGCTGCAGTGTATTCGCCCACACCTTTAAGCTTTATCAACTCATCGTACTTTTTGGGAAAATACCCGCCGTGTTCTTCCATTACAATCTGTGCGGTATGATGCATATTTCTTCCGCGGGAATAATATCCCAGGCCTTGCCAGAGTTTTAAGATCTCATCTTCGCTGGCGGATGCAAAATCTGAAACTGTTGGATAATTTTCTGCAAATCGGTGAAAATAAGGCGTTCCCTGATCGACACGGGTTTGCTGCATTATAATTTCTGATAACCATATGATGTATGGATCCGTAGTACTTCTCCAGGGAAGATCGCGTTTATTAGCAGAATACCAGTTTATTATTTCCCCGGAAAAATTCATAATGGGTTTAAAATTAAATTTAACTCGTGCAAAAATAGATTACTATTTGTTTTATAGTAAGTTGGTTTAAAAAAATCAGCAATATATTTTCCTAATTCAATTTAAACCAATACTTTTGCAACCCCAAAACAGTTAAGTATTTACGACAAATAATAAGAATAAAACAAAAAATGACCAAGGCAGAAATTATTGCAGAAATCTCTACTAAGACCGGTATTGAGAAAGTTGATGTTCAGGAGGCTGTAGAAGCGTTCTTCAAAGTAGTGAAGAATTCTATGGTAAGTGGGGAAAATGTATATGTTAGAGGCTTCGGTAGTTTCGTAGTTAAAAAAAGAGCTAAAAAAACTGCACGTAATATCTCCAAAAACACTGCTATTATTATTCCAGAGCACTTTGTACCCAGCTTCAAGCCTGCAAAAGTTTTTGTAGAAAAAGTTAAAACAGGTAATAAAAGTCAGGCAGAAGCTTAATTTTCAAATTTAATCTCCCTTTATTATGTTCAAAAAGCAATTTTTAGTTATTGGTTCAGTAGTTTTACTGATGGCGGTTTTGCTTTCTTTAGATATTAAGGGATTAGTTAAACCAAAAGAACCGCAGGGCGCTGCAAACTCAGGTGCTGAAAGTATGGCTCCGGCTGCTGCAACAGTAAGTCTGGAACAGGTATCGGCAACAGCCAAGCAAGATTTAAATGCAAATTTAGCGCAGCAGGTTACAGATCTTGAAAATTCATTAAAAGATGCTTCGGCATCAGAAAAAACAGGTTTCCAGCAAAAGTTGGCTGCACTGTGGGATGACGTTAATAAGCCTGCTCCTGCAGCTTTTTATTATGAAGCCATTGCTGATAAAAATAGTACTTATGATAACTGGATTAAAACCGGTGATCATTTTACGGATGCTTATCAGAACACAAATGATTCATTAAGTCAGCCTGCTTTGGTGCAAAAAGCTATCTTTGCTTATCAGAAAGCGTTGGAGTTAAATACCAACAGTTTAGATGCGAAGACCGGATTAGGTGTTGCTTATGTTAGCGGAACTCCAAACCCCATGCAAGGAATACAATTATTGCTTGGTGTGGTTAAAGAAGATCCCAACAACATAAAAGCAAATATGAACCTGGGTTTATTTTCAATGAAATCAGGACAGTTTGATAAAGCGGTAAACCGTTTTAAAACTGTTGTAGCTCAAAAGGCAGATCCTGAAGCATGGTTCTACCTGGCTTCTAGCTATGAAAATCAAGGATTAAAGGAAGAAGCAATTGCTGCTTATCTTAAAAGTAAGGAGTTAGCTGCCGATCCGAGTTTAGGTCAGTTTGTAGACCGTAAAATCAAAGAATTAAAATAATTATTTATAAAACATTAAAACACTAAAGTTATGCCAAGCGGTAAAAAAAGAAAAAGACATAAAATGGCTACTCACAAACGTAAAAAGCGTTTAAGAAAGAACAGACATAAGAAAAAGTAGTAAGCAGTCATTTTAGAGCGATCCTCTATGGCTTAGGCTGTTACAGATCATTTTAACTTTAGACATTTAGTGAACCTCCCGCATATCAGCGACGGAGGTTTACTGCTTTTCTCTGTATTTCTAATTCATACTTGTATTCACGTATGGCGGATTCTCAAAACCGTCATCATAATCAGTAGCTATTGGTAAAGGAATTAATTATCAATTCATCCCCTAATGGGGTTACTATTGCTTTACTGCAAGACAAGCAACTCGTAGAATTAAACACTGAGCAGGTCAATAACAATTATGCTGTTGGCGATATTTATCTGGGTAAGATCAAAAAGATTATGCCCGGCTTAAATGCTGCTTTTGTGGATGTGGGCTATGAAAAAGATGCTTTTTTGCATTATCTTGACCTGGGACCACAGGTGCAGTCGCTGTTAAAGCTGACCAAGATTTTAAAGAATGGCAGTTATAAAGACAAACTGCTCAATAGTTTTAAACTGGAATCGGACATCAATAAATCCGGGAAAATTTCAGAAATTCTGAGCCGCAATATGTTAATGCCGGTTCAGATTGCTAAAGAACCTATCTCAACCAAAGGTCCAAGGTTGAGTTCAGACATATCTATTGCAGGCCGTTTTGTGGTGCTTGTTCCTTTTTCTGATGTGATTTCCATATCTAAAAAGATTAAAAGTAACACCGAACGCAGTCGCTTAAAAAAGATTGTCGAAAGTATTAAGCCTAAAAATTTCGGTGTAATTATACGCACCGTTTCAGAAGGAAAAGGCGTTTCCGAACTTCAAAAAGATCTTTTAGATCTGGTTGATAAATGGGAGAGTTTTACAAAACGTTTGCCTCAAACAGAACCTTCTAAAAAGATTTTAGGAGAAATGGGAAGAACTTCTACCATTCTCCGCGATATTTTAAATGCTGATTTTACCAATATTCATGTTGGCGATGCAGCAATTCACGAAGAGATCAGATCATATGTTCATGAGATCTCTCCGGAGCTTGAAAAAATTGTAAAACTTTACAAACATCGTGAGCCAATTTTTGAGCATTACGGAGTTGAAAAGCAAATTAAAGCGGCATTTGGGCGTACAGTTAACCTCCCGGGAGGTGCTTATCTGGTTATAGAACATACTGAAGCGTTGCACGTAATTGATGTAAACAGCGGTAACCGCACAGCAAATCCGGAAAATCAGGAGCAGAATGCTTTGATGGTAAATATGGAGGCTGCACGCGAAATTGCCCGTCAGTTACGCTTACGCGATATGGGTGGAATTGTGGTGATCGATTTTATTGATATGCACAAACCGCAAAATCGAAAAGAATTGTTCGATTATCTGAAAGATCAAATGCTTTTAGATCGTGCTAAACACACCATTTTGCCTCCAAGTAAATTTGGCCTGGTACAAATTACGCGGCAGCGTGTTCGTCCGGAAATGAATATCATTACCAACGAAAAATGCCCTGCATGTGATGGAACCGGCGAAATTAAAGCCAGCATTATTCTGATGGATGACATTGAGAGCAATCTTAATTATATCCTGAATGAACAAAATGAAAAAAATATTACGCTTTGCGTACACCCGTACATTGAAGCTTATATTAAAAAAGGACTTGTTTCCTGTCAGTGGAAATGGTTCTTTAAATTTAATAAGTGGGTAAAGGTGAAAGCCGTTGCCAGTTATTATTTAACCGAATTTCATTTCCTGAATTCGAAAGAAGAAGAAATAAAATTATAATTAAGGTTTTAGATTTACGATTTACGATTTTAGCGTTTAGCTAATCGTAAATCGTATTTTTAAATTCTAAAATCACACATGGCTAAAACCAGATCCGCTTATTTTTGTCAGAGCTGCGGCTACGAATCCGCAAAATGGCTGGGCAAATGTCCGTCATGTAATAGCTGGAACACTTTCGTTGAAGAAGTTATTGAGAAAGCAAACGCTGCTATTCCCGACTGGAAAGCAGGCTCTACAACTACTCAAAGATCTAACAAACCATGGGCTCTTCATGAAATTTCATACACCGAAGAAAGCCGTTTAGTTACTCCAGATAAAGAATTTAATCGTGTTTTAGGCGGCGGAATTGTGGCCGGATCGATGGTTTTAATTGGTGGCGAACCCGGTATCGGCAAGTCGACACTCATGTTGCAAATTGCTTTAAACCTTCCGGGATTAAAAGTTCTATATATTTCTGGAGAAGAAAGCGACCAGCAGATTAAAATGCGGGCCGAGAGAATTGAAGCAAAATCGAAAGCAGATTGCTTTATTTTAACCGAAATATCAACTCAGAATATTTTTAAACAAATAGAAATCCTGCAGCCCGATCTGGTAGTTGTAGACTCTATTCAAACGCTTTACTCGGCGCATATTGAATCCACTCCGGGCAGTGTGTCGCAGGTAAGAGAATGTACGGCAGAATTACTTCGCTTTGCTAAAGAAAGCGGAACACCGGTATTCTTGATAGGGCATATTACCAAAGACGGAATGATAGCCGGTCCAAAAATTCTGGAGCATATGGTTGATACCGTTTTGCAATTTGAAGGCGACCGTCATCATGTGTACCGCATTTTGCGGGCTGTTAAAAATCGTTTTGGTTCAGCATCAGAACTTGGAATTTATGAAATGCAGGGAAGCGGCTTACGCGAAGTAAGTAATCCTTCAGAAATTTTGCTTTCGCAACGCGATGAGCCTTTAAGCGGAATAACCATTTCAGCTATGCTAGAAGGTTTGCGGCCCATGCTTATAGAAACCCAGGCTTTGGTAAGCACTTCTGCTTACGGAACTCCGCAACGATCTGCAACAGGTTTTGATACCAAACGGATGAATATGCTTTTGGCCGTTTTAGAGAAACGCTGCGGATTTAAATTGAGTGCAAAAGATGTTTTCCTGAATATAGCCGGAGGTTTGCGGGTAGAAGATCCGGCGATAGATCTGGCAGTTGTTGTGGCTATAATTTCATCTCATGAAGATATGCCCATAGGGACAAAGGTTTGCTTTGCAGCAGAAGTTGGATTGTCTGGCGAGATCAGAGCTGTCAACCGTGTCGAACAACGCATCGCGGAAGCAGAAAAACTAGGTTTTGAACAAATATTTATATCTAAATACAACAAAAAAGGTTTGGATATGAGCCGCTATAAAATCGAAATTCGCACCGTAGCTAAGGTGGAGGAAGTTTTCCATGCATTGTTTGGCTAGTTAAAATCGTTGTCGCTAAATTTTTACAAGTTGATGATGTCCTGCTGAAATTTCAATGGATTTATTTTAGCAAATTTGTTATCTATTAAACCCAGTATGAAACAAATTTTACTTCCCATTACTCTCCTTTTAATATTATCTGCTTGCAATACTAAGCCCAAGACGGAATTGCAGGCGATAAGCAATATTAAAGGTACTGCGGTATATGGAGATTCTGTTAAGAATGATAACGTCATAGATCTTTCAGCAATGCTTACCGCTATGAAAGATGAGTCTCAAAAAGATTTTAAGATCAAAGGTGTTGTAAACGAGGTTTGCGAGAAAAAAGGTTGCTGGATGACTATGAAATTAGCAAACGGTGAGAATCTTCGGGTAACTTTTAAGGATTATAAAATTTTTGTTCCAAAGACATTAGAAGGTAAGGAAGTTATTTTAGATGGCTTTGCTTATACTGACACAGTTTCTGTTGACGATCAAAAGCATTTTGCATTAGATGCAGGTAAAAATCCTGTAGAGATAGCAAGTATTAAAGATCCAAAAACAGAATTGGCTTACGAAGCTCGCGGTGTGGTTGTATTAAATTAATCTTTTAGAATATTATCAAAAAAGCTCCCGGAATAATTTCCGGGAGCTTTTTTTATTTACTCAGGTACATTGATTTCTCTTTGTACAGATGTCTGAAGTATGGATCTTCCAAAGTTTTGATAAATCGAATTGCTTCTCCTGTCGATTTCATTTCCGGTCCCAATTGTTTTTCAACTTCCGGGAACTTATCGAAAGAGAAAACAGGCTCTTTAATGGCATAACCTTCCAGCTTTCTTTCTATCGTGAAATCTTTCAATTTATTTACTCCCAACATAATTTTGGTTGCGATATTTATAAAAGGCACATCGTATGCTTTCGCGATAAAAGGCACCGTACGTGAAGCTCTTGGATTGGCTTCGATCACGTAAACCTTATCATCTTTAATAGCAAACTGAATGTTCAATAATCCGCGAACATTTAATGCATGTGCAATCCGTTTGCTGTATTCTTCCATTTTTTCAATTACTGAATCTGAAAGATTAAACGGTGGCAAAACAGCATACGAATCTCCGGAGTGAATTCCCGCAGGTTCAATATGTTCCATTAAACCGATGATGTGTACATCTTCACCATCGCAAATAGAATCAGATTCGGCTTCTTCAGCACGATCCAGGAAATGATCAATCAAAACTCGGTTCCCCGGAAGGTTTTTCAGCAATTTAACAACTGCTTTTTCCAGATCTTCATCATTAATTACAATGCTCATTCCTTGTCCGCCTAAAACATAACTCGGACGAACAAGCACCGGATAACCAACTTCCTGCGCTACAATTAGTGCTTCTTCGGCACTTTCTGCAACACCATATTTTGGATAAGGAATATCCATTTCTTTTAACAGATCAGAAAAGCGACCGCGATCTTCGGCAATATCCATATTATCGAAACTTGTTCCGATAACTTTAATTCCATTTTCATGAAGCTTTTCAGCCATCTTTAACGCGGTTTGTCCGCCAAGCTGAACAATTACACCTTCAGGTTTTTCAAGGTCAATTATCTCCCGAACATGTTCCCAGAAAACAGGCTCGAAATATAATTTATCGGCCATGTTAAAATCTGTAGAAACAGTCTCCGGATTACAATTGATCATTATGGATTCATAACCGGCTTCTTTAGCTGCTAACAATCCGTGAACACAGGAATAATCAAATTCAATTCCCTGACCAATTCGGTTTGGGCCGGAACCTAAAACAATTATTTTTTTCTTATCGCTAACAACAGATTCATTTTCTTCCTCAAAAGTTGAATAGAAATATGGCGTTTGTGCCGGGAATTCTGCCGCACAGGTATCAACCATTTTATAAACCCGTTTTATTCCAAGTTCCTTGCGGCGATTGTAAACATCATCTTCAGTAACCTGACCGAGTAAATAAGCGATCTGGCCATCAGAATAACCTTTTTGTTTCAGTGTTACGAAGAAATCTTTGGGAATATTATTGAGGGAATATCTTTTTAATTCAGTTTCTAACTGAACCAACTCCTGTATTTGTATCAAAAACCAACGATCGATATGGGTTATTTTACGAATGGATTCCAACGGAACGCCCAGGTTCATGGCGTCTTTTATAAGGAATAAACGATCCCAGCTAGGATGTTCTAATCCTTCTAAAATTTCATCCAAATGTCTGGCGTGTTTTCCATCGGCACCCAAACCTAATCGGTTTGTTTCTAAACTCTGACAAGCTTTTTGCAAAGCTTCAATAAATGTCCGTCCAATGGCCATTACCTCGCCCACAGATTTCATTTGTAAGCCTAGTTCTGTATTTGCGCCTTTAAACTTGTCAAAATTCCATCTTGGGATTTTAACAATTACGTAGTCCAAGGTTGGTTCGAAGTATGCAGAAGTAGTTTTGGTAATCTGATTTTCAATCTCGTCCAGATTATAGCCAATTGCAAGTTTTGCAGCAATTTTTGCTATCGGATATCCGGTTGCTTTTGACGCAAGAGCCGACGAGCGTGAAACGCGAGGGTTAATTTCAATAGCAATAATATCTTCCGTAGCCGGATCAACCGAAAATTGAACGTTACAGCCGCCGGCAAAATTACCTATCGCACGCATCATTCGTATTGCCTGATTACGCATATCCTGGTAACAGCGATCGCTTAAAGTCATCGCGGGAGCAACGGTAATTGAATCTCCGGTATGAATTCCCATCGGATCAAAATTCTCGATAGAGCAAATAATGATCACGTTATCTTTGCTATCGCGAAGTAATTCCAGCTCGAACTCTTTCCAGCCGATAACCGCTTTTTCTACCAAAACTTCGTGCGTTGGCGAAGCTTGTAAACCGCGGCTCAAAGCCTGATCGAAATCTTCTTTTTTATAAACTATTCCGCCACCGGAACCACCTAATGTATAAGATGGACGAATAACCAAGGGAAAACCAATTTCCTGAGCGGCTTCTTTTCCTTCTAAAAAAGAATTGGCAATTTTTGATTTTGCAACGCCAACGCCAATATCTACCATCAGCTGGCGAAACTCTTCCCTATTTTCGGTCTTTTCAATTGCGGCAATATCTACCCCAACAATTCGAACATTATATTTCGCCCAAATGCCGCGTTCTTCAGCTTCTTTACAAAGGTTTAAGGCCGTTTGACCGCCCATTGTGGGAAGAACCGCATCAATTTGTCTTTCCTGTAATATCTCTTCCAGACTTTCGCAGGTAAGGGGGAGTAAATAAACATGATCTCCGATTAGCTTATCCGTCATGATGGTTGCCGGATTAGAGTTGATAATGGATACGGTAATGCCTTCGTCTTTTAGAGAAAGTGCGGCCTGTGAGCCGGCATAATCAAATTCGCAAGCCTGGCCAATAATAATAGGACCTGAACCAATAATTAATACGGAGTGGATGGAGGTGTCTCTGGGCATCTTTTATTCAAAATTATATTCAAAGTAGAACGTTTTGACAAAAAGATCAGGAGGATCTGTTTTAAGAATTCCGACCTCTCTGTCGGGATGCAAAGATAGATTTTTTGAGGGGTTTT
>JBDTLL010000009.1:0-24294 GCA_039934815.1 Daejeonella sp.
TGGCTTCCACTTGCGTGGGATAATTTAAACCCAATACACGGAAAGGAGCTTCAACCAAATGGCAGGCCATATCGCCTAAAGCGCCAGTACCATAATCCCACCAGCCACGCCAGTTAAACGGCACCAACTTATCTACATAATCCTTTTGGGGAGCCGTTCCCAGCCACAGATCCCAGTTTAAACCCTGCGGAATTTCTGCCTTTGTTTGCGGCCATGGAATTCCCTGCGGCCAAACTGGTCTGTCCGTCCAGCAGTAAACTGTATGTACATCGCCAATTACATCATTATTATACCATTCTCTCAACTGCCGTACGCCATCTCCGGATGCTCCCTGATTACCCATTTGGGTAACAACTTTATACTTTTTGGCACTTTCTGTAAGCAATCTGGCTTCGTAAATATCATGCGTTAAAGGCTTTTGAACATATACATGTTTTCCCATTTGCATGGCTGCCTGTGTAATGATAGCATGGTTGTGATCTGGCGTGGCGACAGAAACGGCATCAAAGTTCTTTGCCTCCTTCTCGAATAGTTCCCGCCAGTCGTGATAATATTTTGCTTTTGGGAAGTTTTGAATGGATGCCGCGGCACGCCGGTCGTCTACATCGCATAAAAATGAAATATCAGCTTTACCGCCTTTCATAAAACCCGTTAAATCAGATTGACCCTTGCCACCAACACCAACGCCGGCAATATAAAGCCTGTCGCTGGGAGCCAGAAAACCTTTTCCACCTAACACATAACGTGGAACTATCATAAATCCGGCTGCCGCAACCGCGGCGGTTTTAACAAAATCTCTTCTTGTAGTTTTATTCTCAGACATAGCTAAAATTTAAATTATACAAATGGATTAATTTTTTTTATCAAGTTGTTGCCCAGGCATGATCGCCTTTTTTGTAAGGCATATTTCCGTCGTATTTTCCCGGAATGGCAACATAGCGTAAAGCTTTGGTGGCGCCAACTTCAGAAGTGAAGAAGCCAAGTATGGTTAATTCCTTAAGCATTCTGAAATAATGTGAAGGCTGCTCCGGCTTTTTATTAGCCATATAATACTTCTGCTTTTTATCCATATCTATGAAAAAGGCAGTGCGCTGCTCTGGCGTACAATCCATAAATGCTTTTCCGTTTTCTTTACGGCACTTCTCATCAAGGCGTTTTAAGCCTTCTAAAAACACACCCTGATCTCGCTTATCATAACAATCACGTACCATAACTGCCATAAATGCGCCTACGTTTGCTTCTTTAGCGCCAGGAGTACTTGTTTTAGGCATAATAGTCTCGCCCATTTCATTCATCAGCGTAATCTGATTCTGGTTAAAAAGTTCGTTGTCTTTTAATTTTTCCGGCGTTGGGTTACAACCATATTCTATAAACATGCTCGAACCTATTACTGTACCACCAAGTAACAAACCTACTTTGGTAATGGCTTCTCTTCTATCCATAATTCTGTTATAAATCCTGTTTAGATTGTTTAAATATTTCCTTTTTTCAATTCATTAACCGCATGGTCCACCGCACGGGCCGTCATTGCCATATAGGTTAATGAGGGATTTTGACAAGCAGCTGATGTCATGGCCGAACCATCTGTAACATACACGTTCAGTGCATCCCAAACCTGATTGTTTCCATTTAAAACAGATGTTTTCGGATCGCGACCCATTCTTGCCGTACCCATCTCATGAATTCCCATACCCATGGTATATCCAGCATCGTATGTTCTTACGTTTTTAAGACCTGCGTTTTCAAGCATTTCCCTTCCGTCTTCCATCATATCCTTACGCATTTTGTGTTCATTTTCTTTGATATCACAATCTACCGCAAGCACATTCAATCCCCACTTGTCTTTCTTGGTTTTATCCAGCGAAATTTTATTTTCATGATAAGGCAGAGTTTCACCAAAACCGGTAATTCCCATGCTCCATTGTCCGGGTTCTAGCAAGGCATCTTTAAAATCGCCGCCAATGTTCATTTCGGCAATTTCACGGCCCCAGCCCTCACGACTTGCACTTCCCTGATAACCAAAACCACGAATGTAATCCCGCTTATCGTTTCCAATATTTCTGAAACGTGGAATATATATCCCGTTAGGCCTGCGACCGTAATAATATTTATCATCATAACCTTCGGCTATGCCGGATGCTCCTGCACGGAAATGATGATCCATCAGGTTGTGTCCCAGTTCACCGCTGCTGCTGCCTAATCCACCATCCCATACATCAGTTGCAGAGTTCATCAAAACCCATGTTGAGTTCATTGTTGAAGCACACACAAAAACAACCTTTGCGTAGTATTCGTAAGTCTTATTTGTTTCGGCATCTAAAACTTCTACTCCGGTTGCTTTCTTCGTGTCTTTATCGTACAAAATTTTAGTTACGATAGAGAATGGACGAAGAGTCAGATTTCCGGTTGCAACAGCTGCGGGTAGTGTAGATGATTGCGTGCTGAAATAAGCCCCAAATGGACAACCTAACCAGCATTTATTTCTGTACTGACAGTTTGTTCTGCTTTGCAACGGTTGGGTAATGTTGGCAACACGTCCCATTATCATGTGTCGTTCGCCTTTATAATGCGCCTTTAAACGGGCCGCTACATCTTTTTCTACAATGTTCATTTCCATTGCTGGCTGATAATCGCCATCCGGCAAATTTGGTATGCCATCACGGGAGCCGCTAATTCCGGAAAATTTCTCCACGTAGCTATACCAGGGAGCCAGATCTTTATATCTCAAAGGCCAGTCAACTGCGATACCATCTTTGGCATTCGCTTCAAAATCCATTTCGCTTAACCGGTAACTTTGTCGGCCCCACATTAAGGAGCGTCCACCAACCTGGTACCCTCTAAACCAGTCAAAACGCTGTACTTCCGTGTAAGGACTTTCCTTTTCATTTACCCAGAAATTCAGATTTTTTTCATTTAACGGATAATCACGGCTAAGCACCGGATAATCTTTGATCATTTGCTGCGTTCGTCCGCCACGGTGGGGAAAATCCCATGGATGTTTGTTCGCACTAACGTAATCTTTAATATGCTCAATGTTTTTACCACGCTCAAGCATAATTGTTTTTAGTCCTTTCTCAGTAAGTTCTTTGGCAGCCCATCCACCACTAATCCCGGAACCTATTACAATTGCATCATAAGTGTTATCAGCCATAATTATTTATTCTGTTTTTAGGTTTAAAATCGGTTATTAAATATTTTTTTTATTCGCAGGTAATTTAAACGTCGCACAGCGCAACCGCTTTTTTTAATGATTCTATTTTGTCTTCCCTTGTCGGGATAAATTCCTGGGCAACTACGCCCTTAAATCCGGTTTTTAAAATTGCTTCCATAATTGCCGGATAATTTAACTCCTGACTTTGTTCAATTTCGTGCCTTCCGGGAACACCCGCCGTATGATAATGAGATATGAATTGATGATTTTCGTTAATAGTTCTGATCACGTCACCTTCATCAATCTGCATGTGATAAATATCATATAAAAGCTTAAAATAATCTGAATTTACACGTTTACAAAGCTCAACACCAAAAGAAGTGCGATCTGCCTGATAATCTTTATGGTCAATTTTGCTGTTTAACAATTCCATTGAAACCACCACTTTATGCTTTTCGGCAATTGGCATTATTTGCTGCAAACCAATGCGACAATTTTCCAGGCCCTCTTCATCTGTCATTCCACGTTTGTTTCCGCTAAAACAAATCAAATTATCATAGCCCGCCTTCGCAACCAGCGGAATCATCTCTGAATAATTTTTAATTAACTGAGGATGATTTGCAACGGTATTCCAGCCATCAACCAGATTAATTTCTGCGCCATTGCACATGGTAGATAGTAAGCCGTATTTTTTCAACGTCGGCCAGTCGGCAGGTCCCACCAAATCAATACCTACCAAACCTATCTTCTTAGCTTCTTTGCAAAGTTCTTCAACGGTTAAATAATTATAGCACCAACGACAAACCGCTTGTCGAATGTTTCCTTTCAATTTAGAATCACCTTTTGTATAATCAGAATCAGCAGAAAACGAAGTAAGACTACCTAAAGACGAGGCAGCAATAGTTCCGGTTAAAATTGTTTTAATTGCCTTGCGGCGATTCTGATTAAACGGCATGTATTTTAAATATTAAGCACCGGTAATAGATGATTCTGTAAATATTTCAACTGTTTTTGGTTCTTTCTCATTTTTAAAAAAGACCAAAAATATTAAGGTAACTAAAACGGCTATTCCGGCTGGTATTAACCAGATCATTTGCCAGTTATGTGTAGTTTCAGAAAGTTTATAAGCATCGGTAATTAATCCGGCTACGTAAAAACCAATTAACATTCCTACACCATAAGTTGCCAGCGTAATTAATCCCTGAGCAGCACTTTTAAATTTTTCGCCAGCTTTAGAATTGGTATAGATTTGTCCGGAAACGAAAAAGAAATCATAACAAATTCCGTGTAAGGCAATTCCCAAAATTAGCATCCAACCTAACTCATTTGCATTACCAAACGCAAAAAAAGCATAGCGTATTACCCAGGCAAGCATCCCGACAAGGATTGTATTTTTAAAGCCGAAACGTTTAAAGAAAACCGGCAGCAGCAGCATAAACAATACTTCAGAAACCTGACCAATAGTCATTTTCCCGGTCGGATTAGCCATGCCGATATCTGATAAAAAAGGATTGGCATTTTGATAATAAAACGCCAGTGGGATACAAATTAAAATAGAAGAGATAAAAAACACCAGGAAATTTTTGTCTTTTAACAAGCCCAAAGCATCCAAACCAAGTATATCAGAAAGTTTTACCTTTTCATCTTTACTCACTTTGGGCGGCGTTTTAGGTAGTATAAAACTAAATAAACCTAAAACCAGCGATGCAATTGATGCCATTAAAAAGGTATTTCTTAAAAATCCTTCTGAAATGCCTTCGGCAGAATCCCAATGAAAAAGGAAACTGATTAATAAACCAGCTACGATCCAACCGATAGTTCCCCAAACGCGAATAGGTGAAAATTCTTTCTCGGGATCTTTCATCTGATTAAATGAAACCGAGTTAACCAGGGCAAGGGTTGGCATATACATAATCATGTATCCTAATACATAAGGATAGAACGCAGCAAAGTCGGTCGAATTATACATCTGGAACATGAGCAATGCACCAATGATGTGAAGTATTCCGAGAATTTTTTCTGCATTAAAATAACGGTCGGCAATTAAACCTATAATAAATGGAGCGATGATGGCTCCGAACGATTGTGTTGAGAAAGCGGCTCCAATTTGTGTTCCGGAAGCAGCCAGATTTTTTCCGAGGAAAGTTCCAAGAGTTACAAACCATGCTCCCCAAATAAAAAATTCAAGGAACATCATAAAGGATAGTTTAAATTTAATGGTTGAGGTCATAAAATTGGATTGAGGTTTATATTGGTTATTTAAATGTTAAAAAAAATAATTCAAAATTCTCTCAAATAAGAATTTCTGGTTTAATTACTGATTAAATCTACATCATCCTCACAAATCGTCTTTAGGTGTCTAAAATACACTTTAAAGCTATCAACCAAGCAAAAATTTCGGCATAAATCGCTTGTTTCAATACTATTAGTTAGATTAGTACTATTAACTAAATGTAAATTTTTATTTTTAAAAATCATATCTAATAATAAATCAATCAAAAATAATATGAATAGGAAATTAAGAATGGGCATGGTTGGCGGAGGGAAAGACGCCTTTATTGGAGCTATTCACCGGATAGCGGCAAACATGGACGGTTTAATAGAATTAGTTTGCGGGGCACTTAGTATTCGCCCTGAAATTGCCAGAGAAAGCGGAGAAATGCTGTATCTCCCGGCGAGCCGCACCTATCTTACTTTTGAAGAAATGATAGAAAAGGAAAGCAAACTCCCGGAAGGCGAGAGAATGGACTTTCTTACAATTGTAACACCTAATTTTGCCCATTTTGCTCCCGCGATGATGGCTCTGGAAAATGGGTTTCATGTAGTTATTGAAAAACCCATTGCTTTTACAGCGGATGAAGCAAGACAAATAAAGCAGAAAGTTGAAGAAACAGGCAAAATTCTATTGCTTACTCATACATACTCCGGTTACCCGATGGTGAAGCAGGCTCGTGCTATGGTTGCCGATAATAAATTAGGTAAGATCCGGAAAATAATAGTTGAATATCCGCAGGGATGGTTAAGTAAATTATCAGAACGCGAAGGAAATGCGCAGGCAGCCTGGAGAACAGATCCAACTAAAAGTGGAAAAAGCGGAAGCATGGGCGATATTGGTACGCATGCCGCACATTTAGCAGAATATATTTCCGGGTTAAAAATTACACAAGTTTGTGCCGATTTAAATGTGGTTGTAGAAGGCCGTAATCTCGACGATGATGGAAATGTTCTGTTAAAATTTGACAATGGCGCCAACGGTGTTTTAATTGCTTCGCAAATTGCTGCCGGGGAAGAAAACGCGTTGAAAATAAGAGTGTATGGCGAAAAAGGCGGTTTGGAATGGGCGCAAATGGAACCAAACACGTTGATAGTAAAGTGGCTTGACGAACCTGCACAAATTTTACGGGCGGGTTCGAATTATTCATCGTTATCCTCATACGCAACGCATAACTGCCGCACGCCGGGCGGTCATCCCGAAGGTTATTTAGAAGCTTTTGGAAATCTATACCGGAATTTCGCAATTACACTTGCCGCAAAAATGGATGGAACAGAACCGCCCAAAGAAGCTCTGGATTTCCCAACTGCCGACGATGGCTTGAGAGGAATGGCATTTATTGATACCGTAGTAAAAAGTAATTTGAGTTCTGAAAAATGGACCGATTTTGAAATTTAAATCATCATAAAATATGAATACTATAAAAGGCCCGGCAATTTTTCTGGCGCAATTTATCAGCGATGTACCTCCTTTTAATAATTTAAAAAATATTTGCGAGTGGGCAAGTTCATTGGGATTTGTCGGCGTTCAGATTCCCACATCCGATCCGCGATTTATTGATTTGCAAAAAGCAGCTGAAAGTAAAACCTACGCAGACGAAATCAAGGGAATTGTGAACGAGACCGGCATGGAGATAACCGAACTTTCAACACATTTACAGGGACAATTAGTAGCTGTGCATCCAGCTTACGATGCACAATTTGATGCTTTTGCTCCTGCAGAATTAAGAGGAAACCCGAAAGCTAGAACAGAATGGGCAGTTCAGCAATTAAAATACGGTGCTTTGGCTTCTAAAAATCTGGGCTTAACGGCTCATCCCACTTTTAGCGGATCATTATTATGGCACACCTTTCATCCCTGGCCGCAAAGGCCGGAAGGTTTGGTAGATGCCGGATTTACTGAATTAGCCAAAAGATGGACTCCTATTTTAAATTATTTTGATGAGCAGGGCGTCGATGTTTGTTATGAAATCCATCCCGGCGAGGATCTTTTTGACGGAGTTACTTACGAGATGTTTCTTGAAAAGGTAAATAATCATCCGCGGGCCTGTCTGCTTTATGATCCATCACATTTTGTGCTTCAATGTTTGGATTACGTGGCGTATATAGACCATTATCATGAGCGCATTAAAGCGTTTCACGTAAAAGACGCCGAGTTTAATTCTACAGGAAAACAAGGCACATTCGGTGGTTATCAAAGCTGGTTAAAAAGAGCCGGAAGATATCGTTCTCCCGGCGATGGTCAGGTTGATTTCAAGAAAATTTTCAGCAAACTAACCGAATATGATTTTAAAGGCTGGGCAGTTATGGAATGGGAATGTTGTTTAAAACATCCTGAAGACGGAGCACGTGAAGGTGCGCAGTTTATAAAAGACCACATTATCCGGGTAACCGATAAAGCTTTTGATGATTTCGCGGGAGCAAATCATGATCAGGATTTGAACAGAAAAATCCTTGGATTAAATTAAAAACATTCAATTCAATATTTAAGTTATATAAAACAGCATTATCAATCAGCAAATTATTTTCAGGCAATTATTCATTATTAAACCTTAAAACAAAAATGAAAAAACCGCTATTTATTCTTTCCCTGGCGCTGGCAATGTTCGCAGCCTGTACGCAAAACAATAAATCAGAAACTGCAGAAAGCGATTCTGATACCACTGAATTTGGCGAGCTGAAAAGTGCTTCCGCCCAGCAGTCTAGCGTCGACACAAATTTAAATAAAATTGGAACCGATCCTACTCCTACAGGTGCTGCCACAGGATCTTCTAACAATGGCGAAATGCTGATTTCAAAATCAGACTGTATGGGTTGCCATAAAGTGAACGAAAAACTGGTTGGCCCGGCTTACCAGGAAATTGCGGCTAAATACGAGGCAACTGAAGCAAATAAAAACCTGCTGGCTAATAAGATTGTAAATGGAGGTTCTGGCGTTTGGGGCGAAATTCCCATGGCTCCGCACCCATCCATCAGTCAGGGCGACGCAAAAGAAATGGTTTCATATATACTCTCATTAAAATCTAAATAAAAATGCAAAACTTTTTATACCTGATAGCAATAGGCACTGTGCTTAGCAGTTGCGGAACTCAAAAATCAACCACTGACAATATGAGCACCACCACTACAGAATCAAACAGCAATGTAAATTCCAATTCAAATGATGGCTGGGTATCTCTTTTTGACGGACAAAATTTAGACAAATGGCACACCTACGGTAAAAGTTCTGCCGGTGCCGCGTGGAAAATTGACGACAATTCCATTCATCTGGATGCAACCAATAAATCAAGCTGGCAGGTTGCCGGTGGTGGAGATTTAATTACTAATGAAGAATATGGAGATTTTGATTTAAAACTGGAATGGAAAATTGCCGAGAATGGCAACAGCGGAATTATTTTTTATATCCATGAAGATACCACAAAGTATAAATATCCCTGGAACACCGGACCTGAAATGCAGGTTTTAGATAATAACGGACATCCGGACGGGAAAATACACAAACATCGTGCAGGTGATTTATATGACCTGATACCCAGTAAATCTGAACCGGTTAAGCCTGTGGGTGAATGGAATCAGGTAGAAATTGTTTCTAAAGATGGTAAACTTGATTTCTATTTAAACGGCACCAATGTAGTATCTACCAATATTTGGGACGATAACTGGAAAACTTTAATTGCCGGAAGCAAATTCGCAACTATGCCCGGTTTTGGAACTTACAAATCCGGACATATAGCGCTGCAGGATCATGGCGATAACGTCTGGTTCCGAAACATAATGATTAAACGTTTGTAAAAACAAAAAGCCGTCATTTCAAAATGACGGCTTTTTTGATGATCAAAAATATCTCTACATAAGATTGTTCAATACATATTTACTACTGTTTGTAATACTTACGTATGGGTCTTTCCCTACCGGCAATACATCATATTCTACAAAATAGTACTTTGTTCCTGCTTTTTTCGCCTGACTTAAAATCCGTTTAAAGTCAATACTTCCATCACCAATATCGGTATTCAGAGTTTTATCAACTTTACCCATATCTTTAATATGGAAAGAAATAAATCTTCCCGGATACTTGTTGAAATAGTCAATTGGATCTTTGCCGGCTCTAATTATCCAGTACAGATCTAATTCCATTTTTACCATTTCAGCATCTGTATTATTTAACAAAATATCGTAGCCTGTGGTGTTTCCAAACTGTTCAAATTCAAAATCATGATTATGATAAGCCAGTTGTAAACCGGCATCTTTACAAAGCTCCGCCGCATGATTTAATTTGTCAGCTATTTTCTTATAACCATCCTCGCTACTGCGAAGTGCAGGAAGCAACCATGGAACTATTACAACTTCCTGATTAAGCCTTTTAGCGGCATCAATAGACAATTTCATTTCATCATCAGAACTACTTCCCATGTAGTCGTTAGCATTGTAATGCCCGCAAGTAGACTTTAAACCATTATCATTCAACATCTTTTTAAACTCCTCGGGCTTAACGCCGAAAAAGTATTTCTCTTTATCGTAACCAAACGTTTCCACATCTTTATAACCTGCTTCCGCAATGCGCTTCATCACTTCGTTTAAGCCCGAGCTCAACTGATTCCGCAACGTATAAAGTTGTATCCCCAGCACTTTGGATTTCTCCTGAGCTGGAAGAATTGAGCAGGAATTAAGGAGCAGCGCACCGGAAAGAATTCCGGCCTGTTGAATAAATGTTCTTCTGGTAGTCATCCTTGAGATTTTAAGTTTACTTTTTTGAAAGTAAGAATTAATCTTGAAAAGATGATTCAAAAACAGAAAATAAGTGTAATGTTATTCTGCCTTGAGTAGAAAGTAATTTTTCTTTCCTTTCTGAACCACGATGAATTTGTCATTTAGCAGATCTGAATTTGTAAACTGCTGATTGGCATCTGCCAGTTTTACTTTATTAACAGAAACGCCGCCACCCTGTATCATTTTTCGGGCTTCACTTTTTGACGGGAAAATCTGAGATTTCTCCGCAAAAAGATCTGTAGCATTTATTCCGGCAGAAAGTTCTGCCTTTGCAATATTAAAGTGCGGAATGCCATCAAAAACATCTAAAATCTCATCATCGCTTAAAGCGGATAAAAATTCAAGAGAACCATTTCCGAATAAAAAATCCGATGTTTTTAAAGCCGTTTGCAAAGCCTGCTCATTATGCGTGCGCACTGTAATTTCTTCGGCAAGTGCTTTTTGCAACGTACGCAAATGCGGAGCCTGAGCATGCTCATTTTCTAAACTTTCAATCTCCTGCTGAGACTTAAGCGTAAAAATACGGATCCAGCTTTTGGCGTCGTCATCACTTGTGTTTAACCAGAACTGGTAAAATTTATATGGAGAAGTTTTTTTCGGATCCAGCCAAATTGCACCGCTCTCTGTTTTCCCAAACTTTGTTCCGTCGGCCTTTTTAATAAGTTTAGTAGTAATAGCAAATGCGCTTCCGCTTCCCTTACGGCGAATAAGTTCCGTACCTGTAACTATATTTCCCCATTGATCTGAACCGCCCATTTGCACCTGACAGTTTTTTTCTTTCCAGAGGTAGTAAAAATCATATCCCTGAACAAGCTGATAACTAAATTCGGTAAAAGACATTCCGGTTTCGCCTTCCAAACGCTTTCGAACAGAATCTTTGGCCATCATATAATTTACAGTGATGTGCTTTCCAACATCACGAATAAAATCAAGAAAGTTGAAATTTTTGAACCAGTCGTAATTGTTAACCATTTCAGCACTGTTTGCGCCGCTGTTAAAATCGAGAAACTTGCTTAACTGATCTTCGATGCATTTAACATTGTGATTCAGAATTTCTTCGGAAAGTAAATTTCGCTCCGCAGATTTACCGGAAGGATCACCCACCATTCCTGTGGCGCCACCAACCAATGCAAATGGCTTATGTCCGGCACGCTGAAAATGAATCAGCGTCATGATCTGTGTTAAATGACCAACATGTAAAGAATCGGCAGTTGGATCAAATCCAATATATCCGGAAGTTACCTGCTTATTAAGTTCTTCTTCCGTTCCCGGCATAATATCATGCAACATTCCACGCCAGCGCAATTCTTCTACAAAGTTCATATCTACAGATTTTAAGGATTGCAAAGATAAAAGAATTAGTAAAATAGAATTAAATTAATAAAAAGGGCTTTTGAATTTAATTTCAATCTTTCGCCACGAATTGCTGTTATAGTTTCTAAAGGAAGTAAAATTTCACTGAGCGCCAGGGATTGCAGCGTAAATCCTTTTTTGCCGGGAGGCAAAAAAGATTGCAGCGTAAAGCCCGCCCGGGCGCCCAAATAAATTTTTAAAAAATAAAAATATGGAGGGACTAAATATTCTGAAGAAAGATATTCTGTCAGACAAAAAATATTTGCTTGAATTAGTTTCATATGAATTAAATGGCGTGCTGGTAAACCGGGAAGTTTATCACAGAAAAGAAAGTGCAGCAGCTTTATTAATTGATAAAAAAAAGGGGAAAGTCTATCTCACTCAACAATTCAGGTTGCCCGTTTATCTTACAGAAAAATCTAATGAACAATTAATAGAATGTTGTGCAGGAATGATTGAAAAAGGGGAAACTCCTGCAGAGTGTATGATCCGGGAAATTGAAGAAGAAATGGGTTATCGCGTTAACAGCGTAGAAAAAATCGCCGAAGCTTATTATTCGCCGGCATGTTTAACCGAGAAAGGACACTTGTTTATTTCTTACATCACGCCGGAGATGAAAGTAAAAAACGGAGGTGGAATTGAAGACGAGGGAGAACATATTAACACGATAGAATTTACTGCCGAAGAACTAAAACATAAGCTTAAAAATGCTGCTTTTAAAGACGCTAAGACATTAATTTTAATACAGCATGCACTTCTTTACAATCTCATTTAAAGCATTTTACGCAAAATTAAGTATCTTGTTAATTATTTTAATGGGAAAATAAAGATCACTTTCTTATGAATTTTTTATCTCATTATTATTTTGACCGCAATTCGCCTGATGCAAATCAGGTTTTAGGCTCCGTATTGCCCGATCTTTTAAAAAATGCAAATAAGTTTTGGAACCTTCATCCTGATAAGAAAACAGAACTATACTCCGATTCTGAATTTTTAAAATCTATCCACACAGGTTGGCAGAGGCATATTTTTGTAGATAACTATTTTCACAGCTCGGCTTTTTTTGCAGAGCACACCCGTAAAATTCGAACGGAAATTGCACCGATCCTGATAAACTCCAAGGTTCGCCCATTTTTTCTGGCGCATATTGGGTTAGAAATTATGCTCGACAGCCTTTTACTAACCAGAAAAATTGTTAATCCACATCACTTTTACACGCATTTAAGCACCACACACCGACCGTCGGTAGATCACTTTCTACAAATTAATCAGATTGAAGACACGCAGATTTTCTTTAATTTCCTGGATAAGTTTATAGAAATAAATTATTTACACAGTTACCATGATGCAGAAAACATCATGTTTGCGCTCAATAATATTTGCAAGCGTATTTGGGATAATCCGCTTAATAAAATTCAAATTGCGCAGCTTACCGCGTTTTTTGACACTTATATCCACGAGCTACAGATAAGTTTTATGGATATTTTCGCCGAGATTGATGAAATTATGAATATTCCGGAAGTTGCAGTTCCTAAAACTTCCTTTCCCGATGCTTCCATGGATATTGAGCATGAAAATACTTGAGCTATCTATTCTGAGTAACAATCTTCTGGAAACTAAAAACTTCTACAGCAGTATTCCCGGATTTAAGGTTTTAGATCAAACCGATACAAATTTGTCTTTAAAGGCTGGCAAT
Source organism: Daejeonella sp. (assembly GCA_039934815.1). Taxonomy (GTDB): domain Bacteria; phylum Bacteroidota; class Bacteroidia; order Sphingobacteriales; family Sphingobacteriaceae; genus Daejeonella. Next base: position 13,242 of record JBDTLL010000009.1, read on the forward strand.
ACTACACTGAATTTCCAATACATTTATGGTGTAAATCCGGTATATCATTTTGCCTTTAATATTCCATGCAATCAATTAGAAAAAGCTTTAAACTTGATTGCAAAGCACACAGAAATTTTGCGTTTGCCGGAAACTGACGAGCTAATATCTGATTTCAAAAATTGGAACGCCAGATCATTTTATTTTAATGATAACAATGGCAATATTTTAGAATGTATTGCACGGCATGATTTACATAATGAACAAAAAATCTGGAACGAGCACGATTTCATTTTAAATATCAGCGAGTTTGGATTTGTTGTAGAAAACGTAATCCAAGCGCAGAATTTTCTAAGTTCACGCGGCATTCCGCTTTTTGAAAAAGGGCCGCAGCTGGCGGATTTTTCAGTTTTGGGAACAGATACCGGTTTAATTTTGCTCACAGATATGGATCGTGGATGGAAACCTCATAATATAGAGCCACAACCCTTCTGGAGCAAACTGGAAATTCTAAATGGGAAAAACCGCCTGCAATTAAATTTCAGTGACCGTCTTCAAATTATATAAACGGAACTGTCGTTTCACAACAGATTTCATATCTTCGTTTCCATGTCTGAATTGAAGATTAAAGAGCAAATGGACGAGCTTGTAAAAGAGCTTAACCAACACAATTACAATTATTATGTTCTGGCGCAACCGGCCATTTCTGATTTTGAATTCGATAAAAAACTCGAAGTTCTTACAGCTCTTGAAAAGCAAAATCCTCAATTTCAGGATCCCGATTCTCCTACCCAGAAAGTGGGCGGAGAAATAACTAAAGAGTTTAAAACGGTAAAGCATAAATATCCCATGCTTTCTTTGGGAAACACCTATAATGAGCAGGATTTAAAAGAGTTTGATGAGCGGATCCGAAAAGCGATCGGCTCTGATTTTGAATACGTTTGCGAATTGAAATTCGACGGACTTTCTATAAGCTTAACCTACCGGGATGGAAAATTATTACGTGCGGTTACCCGTGGCGATGGCTCTAAAGGCGACGATGTTACCACTAACGTTAAAACCATTCAACGGATCCCGCATCGAATAAAAGGAAATGATTTTCCGGAAGAATTTGAAATTCGCGGTGAAGTTTTCATGCATCGCCCCGCTTTTGAACGGCTAAACCAGGAAAGAATTATTAATGATGAAGTTCCTTATGCGAATCCCAGAAATTTCGCTTCCGGAACTCTTAAAATGCAAGATTCTGCCGAGGTTGCCAAACGCCCGCTGGACTGTTTTATCTACTTTCTTTACACCGAAAAAAAGTTATACAACTCTCATTGGGAGAGCTTGCAAGCTGTAAAAGAATGGGGTTTTCATTTATGCGAACATGTAAAGCTTTGCAAAAATATTGATGAGGTTTTAGAATTTATCCATTACTGGGATAAAAACAGACATACTTTATCGTATGATATTGATGGAATTGTAATTAAAGTAAACAGTTATGCGCAGCAAAATGAGCTGGGTTTTACAGCCAAATCTCCACGCTGGGCAATTTCTTATAAATACAAAGCAGAGGAAGTAGAAACTATTCTGGAGAAAGTAACCTATCAGGTTGGTCGCACGGGTGCTGTAACACCGGTAGCAAATTTAAAGCCTGTGCAGCTTGCCGGAACAACGGTTAAACGGGCTACTTTACACAATGCAAATGAAATATCCAGATTAGATCTGCATGAAAAAGATACGGTTCTGGTAGAAAAAGGCGGTGAAATAATTCCCAAAATCATTTCAGTTAATACATTAAAACGAGAGCCTGATGCATTAAAAGTAATTTATCCATCAGTTTGCCCGGAATGCGGAAGCGATTTGATCAGGCAGGAAGGTGAAGCCGTATTCTATTGCCCGAACGATGAAGGGTGTCCGCCACAAATTGTAGGCAAAATTCAGCATTTTATCAGCCGGAAGGCAATGAATATTGAAGGTTTAGGTGCCGAAACTATAGAAGCTTTTTTCCGTCAGGGATTTTTAGAACACATAAGCGATCTGTATATTTTACATGAGAAAAGCGAACTTTTAAAACAACTGGATCGATTTGGAGAACGTTCAATAACCAATATGCTCGACGGAATAGAAAGATCCAAGCAAATGCCCTTTGAGAAAGTTCTATTTGGTTTGGGAATAAGATATGTTGGCGAAACAGTAGCCAAAAAAATTGCCGCTCATTTCAAAAATATCGACAGTATTATTAACGCAAGTTTTGATGAATTAACTTCTGTAGATGAAATTGGCGACCGTATTGCCGAAAGCTTACAGGCCTATTTTAAAGAACCTCGTCACCTGGAACAAATTGAAAAATTGCGTAATCACGGCTTACAGTTCCAATCTGAAGAAATTGTAATTGAACTGGCAAGTAATAAACTGGCCGAAAAAACATTTATCATTTCCGGAGTTTTTGAAAATTACAGTCGCGATGAGCTGAAAGACCTGATTGAAAGTAACGGCGGAAAAATTTTGAGCAGCATATCCGCGAAGCTAAATTACCTTGTAGCGGGTGATAATATGGGACCTGCCAAACTGGACAAAGCCAATAAATTAAACATCCCCATCATCAGCGAAAGCGAACTTTTAGCAATGATTCAATAATGGTCGCTAAGTTGTAGATTTGCATTCCTTAAAACGATATAAAAGATAAATGAATAAGTTCCACGGTACAGGAGTAGCTTTGGTTACTCCATTTAATGCAGATCATTCTGTTGATTACAAAGGCCTGAAAAACCTGATAGATCATATAATTAACGGAGGTGTAGAATATCTGGTTTCTTTAGGAACTACCGGAGAAACCGCTACTTTAACAAAAGAAGAAAAACAAAAAGTTTGGGATTGCACTATCGAGCATAACAACGGCCGTGTGCCCTTAATTGCAGGTATTGGCAGCAACAACACGGCAGAATTACAAGACACACTTAAAAACTTCAAACCAGAGGGATTTGATGCCGTATTATCTGTTAGTCCGTATTATAATAAACCCACTCAGGAAGGAATTTATCAGCATTATAAAATGGTTGCCGAAAACTCTCCGTTACCGGTGATATTATACAACGTTCCCGGACGTACCGGAAGCAATATGACGGCGGATACAACCTTGCGCTTGGCGCATGATTTTGAAAATATAATTGCCGTAAAAGAAGCATCCGGCAATTTTGATCAGTTTAATCAGATCGCTAAAGATAAGCCTGAGGGATTTTTATTCATCTCAGGAGACGATCCGATTACCTTACCATTAATTTCTATGGGTGCGGCGGGTGTAATTTCTGTTGTTGGTAATGCCCTTCCGGGGATGTTTTCTACAATGGTAAGAATGTGCCTTGACGGGAAATTTATTGAAGCCCAGCCCCTGCACTTCAGTATGCTGGAGATTACCAACTTGTTTTTTGCCGAAGGAAATCCGGCCGGAGTTAAAGCTGCACTTAAATTACTGGAAATATGTGGAGATGAAGTAAGATTGCCGCTGGTTAACATCAGCGATGCAACATACGGTAAAATAAAGCGAGAACTGGAAGAGTTTAAACTTATCGGGTAAATTTAATTATTAGCTCATAAAAAAGCCCGCTATGATGATTCATACCGGGCTTTAATTTTATCTCAGGAGATTATTTACCTTCTTCTTTGTTTTTCATTTCCTGAACTTCAAGACGGATAGCCTGAGCTAAGTTTTTCAAATCTTGCATTCCTTTTCTTACACGCGTTCCAGCAGCGCTGTTAGCTTTGTTGTAAAACTTGTCTGCATCAGCCTCTAAAGACTCGATTAAATTTTTTGCTTCAGTAAATTTTTTCATGTTTTTTTACTCCTTTTTAGTTTTGTGAGGGATTGTATTGATTATTAATATTACTAATGTATAACCTTTTTTTGTAAAAAGAAACTTTTGAAAAAATAATAAGTATGCGTTTTAAAGCGTTTTTTTCCACATTTAATCAGCTCATGAACAGAAAAAGGCAATAAAATTTGAATAACTCTCTGTATATAAAGACGTTACAACATGCATTAAAATAAAATATGCCCCTTAGAAGCTCTAAAGGGCATATTTTACATTTAAGAAAAAAGTTTAAGCGGTTGCCAGTTTCACCTCTTTATACAATCCTTTTTTCAATTTATCGCCAACTTCACTATAAGCATCCAATGTTCTTTGAACATCTTCTAACGTATGCATAGCGGTTGGTATAAGCCTTAACATGATCAAACCTTTCGGAATTACAGGATACATTACTATGGAGCAAAATATACTGTAGTTTTCACGCAGGTCCATAGTTATCGCGGTAGCCTCATTTAAATCTCCCTGAAAAAATACAGGTGTAACCATGGTATTGGTTATCCCGATATCAAAACCACGATCTTTCAATCCTTTTTGCAGCGTTGTCGCGATTTCCCAAAGCTTGGCACGCAATTCAGGTTTACTTTTTAGTAATTCTAAACGTTTGCGTAAACCTAAAACCATTGGCATTGGTAATGATTTGGCAAAAGTTTGTGAGCGCATATTGTAACGCAGGAAATTTGTAATCTCTTCGGTGGAGGCGATAAATGCGCCAATACCAGCCATCGATTTTGCAAATGTGCCGAAGTAAATATCTACGCCATCAATACAGTTCTGAGCTTCGTGAGTACCTGCTCCGGTATCTCCCATTGTTCCAAACCCATGCGCATCATCAATTAACAACCTGAATTTAAATTTCGATTTTAAATCGATAATTTCTTTCAGCTTTCCCTGTGCTCCCGACATTCCGAAAACACCTTCAGTGATAACTAAAATTGCTCCGCCGGTATTTTCAACCCAACGTGTAGCTCTTTCTAATTGCTTCTCTAAATTATCGATATTATTATGGGTGTAAACAAAACGTTTCCCCTGATGTAAACGAACGCCGTCAATAATACAAGCGTGAGATTCTGCATCATAAACAATCACATCATGTCTGTCTACCAAGGCGTCAATAGCTGACATAATTCCCTGGTATCCGTAGTTTAAAAGGAATGCATCCTGCTTTCCAACAAAGTCGGCAAGATCTTTTTCCAGCGCCTCGTGATGGTTGGAATTACCCGACATCATACGAGCACCCATTGGATAAGCCATTCCAAAATCTTTGGCAGCCTGCGCATCAGCTTCTCTGATCTCAGGATGATTAGCTAATCCTAAATAATTGTTTAAACTCCAAACAAGGTGGTCTTTCCCGCGGAATTTCATATGAGGACCAATCTCCCCCTCTAATTTTGGGAAAGCAAAATATCCATGGGCCATCTTTTGATGCTGGCCTAAGGGACCCATATTTTTCGAAATTTTATCAAATAAATCCAAATCTGTTCTTTTTTATGTTATGTTATTCAGTCGGCAAAGTTAGCCTTTAGACGGCTGATTATCAACTGTGATTGAACCATTTTACAAAATGGTTCAAAAATAAGCTCTTAGAATGCAAAAAGCCTCTATTCTGTTAAGAATAAAGGCTTTATATATTTTGTTCACAAATTAATCTACGTTATCATGTAAGAACGAATTGTTCGGTCTGATCTCCGTACCATCTTCGTCAGACGATAAAGTAAATCTTGAAACCTGCGATTCGGAAGAATGCGGAACTTGTTGTAATGACATTTGCTTGCGTTTGTAAGCCGGCTCATTTTCCAGTTCCTGCAATCCATTTGAAGTTCTCAGCTTCATGCTCAAATCTTTCAATCGTAAAATGCGCTCTTTAGATTTCCGCAATTGCTCTTCTATAGATTCGTCTGTTTTATTTTCATCCGGATTTTGAACTTTAGCTTGTGGAGCAGGCTCTGGTCTAACGGGAATTTTCTCTGCAACAGGTTCCTGACGAACAGGCTGCTGATATTCCGGCTCAGATTCCTTAATGCTCATGTCCATTTCAAAAGAGGCTGTTTCTTCCTGCTGCTCTTCTTCAACTTCTTCAACTAAAGTATGCTTTATAACCGGGTTATTGTTGTTAGCCTGCGGCTGAGGTTTTTCCTCTGCCTGTGGTTTTACAGACTGGAAATAACCCGCAAATAAATCCACCTGACTTTCTTCCTTAACCTTTAAAACGGGCTCAGCAGAATTTTCTTCAACCTTTGTTTCTATAAATGAATTGGTATTAACCGGGCGAACCAATGGCGCATGATCCGGAGTTAAAACAGAAACTTTACGCTGCTGGCTTTTCTCTACCTGTCTTTCTTCCATGGTTTGGAAACCGGTTGCAATAATGGTAACCGATAATTTCTCGCCTAATAATTCATCAGTACAATTTCCCCAGATCAAATCTGCGGCTAAACCGGCTTCCTGCTGAATAAAGTCAGTAATAATACTAACCTCGTCCATAGTTACCTCTTTTGTACCAGAACTTATATTTAAAAGGATATATCGTGCTCCTTCAATTTCATTATCCTTTAATAAAGGTGATGCTAAAGCACCTTCTACAGCACGCAAAGCACGATTTTCACCTTCGGCCGCATAACTACCCATTATAGCCACACCGCTTTCTTTCATCACTGTGCGCACATCTTTAAAATCCACGTTGATATAACCGGGAATAGTTATGATCTCCGCAATTCCTTTGGCGGCAGTTGTTAAAATATTATCTGCTTGTGCAAACGCCGAACCTAATGTCAGGTTACCAAAAATCTCGCGTAAGCGATCATTTGAAATAACCAGATAAGAATCTACATATTTTTTAAACTCATCCAAACCTTCTTCGGCCTGGATTTTACGTCTTTTACCCTCGAAAGAAAACGGAGTTGTAATGATGCCAACTGTTAAAATATCAAGTTCTTTTGCAGCTTTAGCAATAATCGGGCTGGCACCTGTTCCGGTTCCACCACCCATTCCTGCTGTAATAAACAACATTTTTGTGTTGCTGCCCAGCATTTGCTTAATGTCTTCAATATTTTCTATCGCAGAGTTTTTCCCTACCTCAGGAATAGAACCCGCACCCATACCTTCAGTTAAACTGGCTCCTAATTGAACCTTGTTTGGTATCGGACTTAATTCCAAAGCCTGGGCGTCTGTATTACAAATAATGAAGTCCACACCTGTAATTCCCTGACGGTACATATGGTTAACGGCATTCCCACCGCCACCACCAACACCAATTACTTTAATAATTGATGATTTTTCTTTGAGCATTTCAAACTGCATAGCCTTAATAATCAGTTAGGTAAATGGTACAGCCATAAGACCATACTTTTTTTGTAATTATAACTAATTTCCAACATGCGTTTTCCACAAATGTTAATTATGTGGAAAAGTTATTTGTTGTTGAAAATTAACGGATATAATCTTCGTCTTTTATATCATCCTTGATAAATTTTGCTCCTGTTTGCAGTAACTTATCAAACAGGCCAAAAGCTTTCTTCGCTTTTTCTGCCGGCACAATTTTAACCGATGAAGTTGTATTTCTGCCTGCCTCTTCCTGCTGTTCCGCTTTCTGAATTCCTTTGATCAGCAATCCAATACCGGTGGCAAACATGGGGCTCTTCAACTCTTCATAAATGTTTTTTGCCAGAGTTTCATTCTTTGCTAAATGCTCGTTTGGATATCCAATACGTGCATCTAAACCTGTAACATATTCTACCAATTGTGGTAAATGCTTTAATTGCGCACCACCACCGGTTATTACAATACCGGCAATCAGTTTTTTCTCGTATCCGGATGACTTTATCTCGTAATACACATGCTCTATGATTTCTTCCATCCGAGCCTGGATTACATAAGCCAGATTTTTTACAGAGATTTCTTTATGCTCGCGGCCACGCAAACCCGGAACACAAATGATTTCGTTATCCTTATTTTCATCAGCTAAAGCGGAACCAAACCTGGTTTTTAAAGATTCTGCCTGGTTGCGCATTACCGAACAACCTTCGCGAATATCTTCTGTAACGCTGTTACCACCAAATGGAATAACTGCCGTGTGGCGGATAATACCTTCGTGAAAAATAGCAAGGTCTGTTGTACCACCACCAATATCAACCAACACCACACCTGCTTCTTTCTCTTCGTCGCTCAGAACCGACTCAGACGAAGCCAAAGGCTCAAGAATCAATTCCTGAGTTTCAAGATTGGCATTCCCAACGCATTTTAAAATATTTTTTACCGCACTTACGTGACCGGAAATAATATGGAAATTAGCTTCTAAACGCACACCAGCCATCCCGATAGGATCTTTGATGCCCGGTTCATTATCAACCGTAAATTCCTGCGGAAGAACATGGATAATTTCTTCGCCGGGAGGCATTACCAACTTGTACATATCTTCAATCAGCTTATCAATATCCTTGCGCTGAATCTCGGTATTTAACTCCTTACGGGTTAAAATTCCGCGATGCTGAAGGCTTTTAATGTGCTGACCGGCAATACCGACATTCACGATCTTAACATCAACATTAGATTGCGAACCGGCTTCTTCAACGGCCTGAAGAATACCCTGAACGGTTTTTTGGATATTGGAAACCACACCGCGGGTTACCCCGGCAGAAACAGCTTTTCCAATCCCTAAAATTTCAATTTTACCATGATCGCTGCGTCGACCAACAGTTACGCAAATTTTTGTAGTACCGATATCTAATCCGACTACGATTGGTGAGTTTTTAGTTGAAGTAATGCTTTTTTCCATGTTAAAATGCGTTAATTTTTATAGTATCCTGAGACTCTTTTATAGCGGTATCTGGCTTTAGGGCCAATGCAACACTTTCTTTTGCAATTGGCTTTATAAGTTTAGTACTGTCTATTATATTTTTTTCGCAAACTATCTGGTTTGCATATTTGATGTTTATTGTTTTGTATGTATTCCAGCCTAATTTTGGCAATGCTTTTTTATAAAACGCATACAGGTTTCTGAATTTTACTTTCAGGGAATCTGCATTTCCGAGTATAATTTTCTGATCTCCAACTCTTGGAACAAGCTCGATCTCGTTGTTTTCATTTACATACAACTGCTCTATCTGGTCGCTCCACAGCGTATCCCGGGAAATAAAATTGGCCGCTAAAAACAGATCCTTCGCGATTTTACTTTTTAAAGTGTCTACAGTTCCGTTAAAATTTTCTGCGATATATCCATTTGCAACCAACACATCAGCAGTGAAATTATCTGAAGTGGGAATTTTATAACCATTGTAATCGACGTAAAAATCCTGATTTTGCATATTTAAAACCCGCAACAAAGGTTCACGCTGCCTGATCTGAACCTGAATTATTCCGTCCATATCTGCATAAACTTTAGCAAACTCAATAAACGGATTTGCTTTTAACGCAGCCTCCAGTTTATGGATATTAATATTTTTTAATTCACGACCTACAAGAGGACCACCATTCATCATTAAAATCCCGTCTACCTCTGCACGCTCAATAAAATTCTGGTTTCCCGGAATAATCACTTTTACAGATTTGCAGGTTGTTGTCGTTTTACGACTCTCAATAAAACTCATCAGCACAACCAGGCCGCTGAGGCAAATTACCCAGGTAAATACATAAAAGACCGCCTTCCAGTTGATCCGCTTAAGCATTTTCCAAAATTGTTTTTAAAGGTTTAACCAAAGTATCTATATCGCCCGCACCTACTGTTAAAAGCAGTTCGGGCATTTCATTTTTAACCAATTCTAAAGCTTCAGGCTTGCTAACTTTTCTTTTATTTCCTCCCGGGATTTTGTTCATGATCATCTCCGAGTTCACTCCTTCTATCGGGAGTTCTCTTGCCGGATAAATATCCAGCATAATCAACTCGTCGCAGGCAGCAAGAACTTCTGCAAAACCGTCAGCAAAATCGCGGGTACGCGTAAACAAATGCGGCTGAAAAATAACCGTCAACTTTTTATCAGGAAACAACGTTTTTACAGCGTGAATGCAGGCCCTTAATTCTTCCGGGTGATGCGCATAATCGTCAATGTAAACATGCTTTTCGTTTCTTACGATATATTCAAAACGACGTTTAACACCTTTAAAATTGGCCAGGGCGGTTTTTATTTTATCAGCAGGAATATCTAAAATAAGCGCCACTTCTATCGCGGCAAGCGAATTTTCAATGTTGTGTAATCCCGGCAAGGCAACTTCAATATTATTTATTTCAGTTTCCTGATTTTTAAAATCAAATACAAAATGACCGTTTTCTATACGAACATTCTGAGCCTGAATTTCAGAATTCTCATCCACTGCGTACGTTTTGCCGTTTTGCAGATCTAAACCGTTGCGATAAATCAACACTCCGTTTTCTTTAAGCTGAGAAGCAAACAGTTTAAATGATTCCTGAAGATGTTGTTCGTCTCCGTAAATATCCAGATGGTCGGGGTCCATTGAAGTTATTACTGAAATATCCGGATGAAGCGTTAAGAATGAACGATCATACTCATCTGCTTCAACAACAAGGGTGTTGTTATCTCCAAATAAAACATTTGAATTATAATTAGAAGCAATTCCGCCTAAAAATGCAGAACAGTCATAACCGCTATCTTTTAAAATATGCGCAATAATGCTTGACGTGGTTGTTTTTCCATGCGTTCCGGCAACGGCAATAGTAAACATGCCTTTGCTCAAAATACCTAAAACTTCAGAACGCTTTTTAAGTGTAAAACCAGCATCACAAAAGTGATTTAAAATTTCAGAATCCTTTGGAATAGCCGGCGTAAAAATGATCAACGTTTTTTGATCCGGCTCATTAAAAATGCCAGGAATCCCGGACTGCTTATCATCAAACGTAATTTCAATGCCCTCTTCTATCAATGCAGATGTTAAAGCAGTCTGTGTTTTGTCGTAACCGAAAACATCGCAGCCGCGTTTTTTAAAATAACGGGCAAGACCGCTCATTCCGATGCCTCCGATACCAATTAAATAAACACGTTTGATATTTTCCAGTTCCATATTAGTTTACCAGATTATCCGCTTTCGCGATCTTTCTAACTTCATTTGCAATTACTTCATCAGCATTTGCTAATGCGAGTTTGCCAATATTTTCACTCAGTTCTTTACATTTTTCCGGATTGTTAACAAGGCTCAAAGCAATGTTTACCAATTCTCTCTCTGCCACAGTATCGGCAACTAAAATTGCAGCAGAATTTTGTACCAAAGCCATTGCA